>CAXZAB010000016.1:0-16104 GCA_964293715.1 uncultured bacterium
AAGGTTTTTCATTGTCGGTGGCGAAAGCTGGCTTTCAGTTAAGTTCAAGCCGGCTTCGATTGTTTCAGTATTAGCGTTAATATCAGGCCGGAATGGATCGCAGCAAGGGTGCCTCGCCCACTTTTTAGACTATTGAATCAGCTAAGTTATTGGAAGATAATCGAAACTTGTTGAACAGTCTCTACCGGGGAGTTGTTCGCCAAGCTTTGCCTGCGGCAATGCAATAATTATTGCTGGGTTTTAGGCCTCTACAGTCCGGTCTTGTCCTTGAACAAAGACCTTTGCAATCTCAAAATCCTCGCTGAGGAAGCAGACTTGGCTCAGGGTGTGAATTCCGATATCAAAGCCTTGGGGCGGTCTGAGCAGGACGAAATCGGCATCTTTGTCGGTGTTTAATGAACCGATGCGATCATTGAGGCCCAGGATGGTGGCGCTGCCCAGGGTGATGTGGTAAAGCATCTGTTCGGGTAGAACGGGATACTCGCTTTGGCGGAAATTCATCAGCTTGGCATGCTGCAGCATATTGAGGGTAGTGCCTGCTCCCACATCGCTGCCGAGGCCAAAGGGGATGCCTTTGTCTGCAATGCGTCCCATGGGATATTCGCCGCTTTTTAAGTAAAAATTTGAATCCGGACAGTGGGCTATGGTGGAGCTACTTTGCTTCAGCAGATCCAGCTCGGCATCCGAAAGATGGATAGCGTGCCCCAAGATGGTGCGGGGGCCCAAAATGCCGAAATCAGCATAGACTTCGGTGTAGGTTCTCTTGCCAAAAAGCTCTTTTACCCAGTTGATTTCTTCCAGATTTTCGGATAGATGAGTCTGGATAAAAGCATGGTGTTCAGCGGCGTATTTGCCGGTTTCTCGCAGCAGAGTTTCGGAGCAAGTGGGGGCAAAACGGGGGCTGAAGATATACCCCAAACTGGGGCTATCCCACTTTTCAAAAAGTTCGATGCTGTGCTTTAGAGCATAATCCGTGCTCTGCAGGATGCCTTCCGGCGAATTCATGTCCATCATCGTCATGCCGATCTTAGCGCGGATCCCCAGTTCGTGAGCGACTTCAAAGGCAATGTCTGCGGCCTGGCGGAATGGGGCTGTATAGATCACAGAAAAGGTGGTGCCGTTTTTCAGCAAAGCCCGGTAAAAATCTTGGCTTAAGCCGCGGGCATAGGCGGGATCGCTGCTGCGCAGTTCTTCGGGAAATACGCTTTGGTTGAGCCAGGGCAGCAGGGCCGGTTGATATAATCCACGAATGCGGTATTGAGAAAGATGCACGTGCAGGTCTATCAGGCCCGGCAGGATGATGTGATCCCGGTAGTCTTCCCAGGCCCCTGAGAAATCCCGGAACGGGGTGATAGCATGGATATTGTCGCCATCAAAGCTCAGGACATGATCTGGCAGAAAATCCGCTTTAGTAGGCGATACGGGGTTAAAAATATTGCTGCGAAAGTGTTTCATGGTTGGGGTTTAAACAGTTCATAGCGCAGGATTTGACTTTGACCGAGGCCAAAATGCAATTCCGGAGCGTTTTGGGTGGTGCTGCCTTTGGCGGAGCTGAGTTCGCGGATCAGGCTGTATTCCTGTCCGGTTTTATCCATAAGATAAAGCTTTACCCGCGCGCCAAAAGCGGGGCTATTGGGATGTTCAGGGGTGCTTTTATCGATAGGGATCAGCCGGGTGGCGCCTTTGTCATGCACAGGCTTGATATACAAAGATTTATTGTCTGTATTTGTAACATTACACAGGACTTTAGTGCCGTTGGCGCTGCCTATCACCAGATCGATAAGACCGTCGCGATTCAGGTCTCCCGCTGCGCAGGACCAACCATTATAGACGCGAGCGCCGGAGAGGAAGGTGATATCGGTGAAAGTGCCATCGCCATTGTTGCGATACAGATAGCTGCGGTCGTTTTCATAGACGCTGGTGATAAAGAGGTCCAGGTAGCCGTCGTTATCGGCATCAAAAAATAGCGGCTCTGCATGCAGCTCGTCATAGCTGATGCCGCTCTGCTTTGTAATGTCCGTAAACAGCCAATAGTAAAGGGTGTCTGCGCCCACCACGCGGGTGGTGAGGCCATCATTGCGCAAGAGCATAGTGGTGTCTGAAATATCCAAAAACCGGGGATGGGCCAGGTTCGCTATGATCAGGTCCAGATCGCCGTCGTTGTCGATATCACCCCAATCTGCGCCGATGCTGTGCCCGTAATAGCCATTTTTGTATTCTCCTGCCACACCATAAAGGGCGGCTACATCTACAAAGAGGGAATCGGTCTGTTTGAAGAGGAAATTGCGGTTCAGGCGATAGTTTGTCACCAGGATTTCCTGCTTTCCGTCGTTGTCAAAATCTGCCGGAGCCACTCCGCGTCCTGCCAGGCCTGGTTCTATGGTGTAGGCAGGATCGTGAAAGCCTCTTTCCTGACTTTTGTCGGTGAAGAAACCTCCCTCATTTTCCCAGAATAAATCCGGGAAACCGCTCTGCTCTTGCCAGATTTCGTAATTTGCCATATATAGGGAAGGGTAGCCGTCTTGGTTAATTTCTACCCAAGCGGCACCTTCGGTAGGCATTTGATCATCGATGTCGCCGGCTTTGGCATTTACTCTTACAAAAGAATGATCTGGGTTTTGTTTCATGAGGGTATCTCCCACGCCATCCGGGCTATGAGACAGGCTCACAAAATCCAGGAGGCCGTCTTGGTTAAAATCTGCCCAGAGGCCGCCGCTGCCATGCAAAAACACGGATGTATCAGGATGAGCTACAAAATTAAAAGAGCCGTGATTGCGATAGATTTTGCGGCCATTGAAGAGGATATCGATCTGGCCGTCGTTATCATAATCTGCCAAAGCCACGCGCGTAAAGTTCTGCTCATCAAAGCAGTGCGTGTCCTCAAAGATGATGCCGTCATAGTCAAAGATCTCCCGCAGATGCTCCCGGGGGCTTTGGTTTATTCTCATTTTCGTCAGAATGGTCGCGATCATGGCCAGAGCCTGGGTATCATATTGTTTTCTGGGTGCGCCGTAGATCAGGCATTGGCCAAAGTCTTTAATGGCCTGTTTCCGATACTCGGATGTACGAAACAGGGCGTTCAGTTTGCCCCGCCAAAAGTAAAGTTCGGCGAGTTCGCCTTGATCGTTTGTGGCAAACGACACTTTGCTTGCCATCTCCAAGATCTTTAGTTGCTCCTTATTGGGCTTGCGGTAAAGGCCAATCAGCTCCTCTTCATCGCCGTAAAAAGAGTTGCCTTTTTTATCTGGTTTGCGTTTGGCAAGTTCGTCATAATAATGGGTTTTCACTTTTTGTAATTGCACTCGATTGGCCCAGGCTTCTTTGGTATAAAAATCATGCAGAACGGTGGCGCTGTCTGTCTTGCCGGCAGTAGATAGAGCCTTAATGGCTTTCGTGAGCAGCTTTTGATTTGCGCCGGTATCACTCTGCTGTCTTCGATTGGAAGGGCTGGCCATAAAAAGTGCCGCAATATAGGCGTGAGCAGGAGATTTATCCTTATATTCATCGATCACGCTTTGCATCAGGGGAAAATCCTGCAACTGGGAAAGGTGAAAAAGCTGGTAGTAAAACGCGGCCTGATGCCATTTGGAATGCGGATAAACCTCGTAGAAAGAGGCGATCAGCTCCAGGGCTTCAGAGCTGCTGGCCAGAATGGAGATTTCATCCAGTAGGTTTTTGGCATTGGCTTCGATCACGGCGTTGTATTCGTTGAGGTTCTGGAGTTTATCCAGCTCCAGATCTTCGCTGATCCCGCTGTAATAGGCAAAGACCAGTGAATCTGCCTGGCTCTGAAAACTGGTGGAAAGCAGGAGGGTTTGGATCTGTAAAGCGGTGGAATCTGCGGGGATCACGCTTTGCAGGATGAGCCATTGCAGGGCATCTTCCAAAGACCCCGTTTCAAGGGCGAGGCGGTAGTGAAGGCCAGCGGCTAGCTCCATTTTCTGCGTTCTTTGGGCATATTCCAGCAAGGCTTTTTGATCGTCAGGATTAGCGCTTTCTGCCAAAAGCAGGAAGTCATCCTCATATTTCTCCATCAGTTCAAATTGCTCGCGGCTCAGCAGGAAGCGCAGGTCATCTGCATTCACGCTCTGGATTGCCCCAGCGCTGCTTGCACCGAGGCAGAGGGTGATAAGGATAAATATTAACAAGGCTTTTTTCATCTTAATCCAAACTCGCGATCAGCTCGTCTATCTCTTCTTTCGTAAAAGCATAAGATTGATTGCAATAATGACATACGGTGGAAATTTCTTCCTGCAGGTCTTGCAATTCTGCTTTGCCCAAAAGCAGGAGGCCACGGCTAAAACGCTCTTTGCTACAATCGCATTGATACTTGATGGGAGTGGTTTTGCTGACCATCCAGGAGAGGTTTTTCAACACAAATTTGCCCAGAATCTCTTCGATAGTATGGCCCATATCCATAAGGTCAGAAACATTGGGCGTGTTTATCATATTCTCTTCAATCTGCAAGGCTATGTCTGGATCTGCACCTGGCAAGGCCTGGATCAGGATTCCGCCTGCGGCCCGGACGCGGGCTTCCTGGTCTATCAAAACGCCCAGATTCACCGCCGAGGGCAGCTGTTCGCTCTGTTGATAGTAGTACGCCAGATCGGTGCCGATCTCGCCATCTTGCAGCTGAATCGTGCCCTGATAGGGGGCTTTGAGTCCGCTTTGGCGGATTACAGTGAAGTTCCCCTTGCCCAGGTTCTTGCCTACCAGGAAGTTATCCTGATTTTCCGGTAGCAAAAGTTGGGGCACAAAGGCATAACCTTTGAGCATACCCTCTTTGTTGGCGATCACGATGCCGCCCTTTAAGGGGCCGTCTGCATCCACGCGGATAGAAATTTCGCTGCGGGGGGCTTTGAGCTCACTGCTCATCAGGGCTACAGCGGTAATCAGGCGTCCCATGAAAATTGAGGGCAGAGGGTAGAGATCGTGTAAATCTCTGAGTTCTTGAACAATTGCTGTGGTTTCACAGGCAAAGAGGCGAAATTGGGAGTCGGCAATGCTGCCGCGTAACAAGGTTCCTTCAGGGTATATCATTTTCAATCCAATCTGTGCTAATTAAGGTTTTGGGGTAATAAACCTGCAGAATGTCGGCATATTCATGGCCTTGTCTGGCCATTCTGAGGGCTCCCACCTGACACATACCCACTCCGTGACCGGAGCCACGGCCGTGAATCACAATGGTGGAGGGCGGGTGAATGATGGATTTGCCAGCCCCACCTGCAAAAGTGAAAAATGAGGAAGGCGATCCTCCAAAAGCTTGGCGGATTTTGTATTCTCCGCTTAAAAAGATTTCTTTGTTGCCCTGAATTTTGAGCTTGAGGATGCGTCCGGAGCGTCCACGCTCGATGATCTGAATGCTGTTGATCCGGGAAAGTCCCAGGTTTTTGGCTAAAGTTTTGCGGCTGAGGGTTCTTTCCCAGGAGAGTGTGCCTGCTTCCCAAGTGCTCATGCCGGTAGTTTTGGGCTTGAAATGTAGCCAATTGGCCGCGCCTGCTTCGGTGGAAAGATCGTATTCATCAGCTTCCGGAATACAGGTGGAGCCGGTGAGATGGGGAATATAGCTGCCATTCCAGATTGCTTGGGAAGAATCTGTCTTGCCTCCACAGCTGCTGTGATAGGTGGCATCCGCTACCCGGCCGGGAGTGGTCATAATCTCGCCAGCGGTGTACATTACGGCAGCTTCGATGGCTACATTGCGCTGGTATTTGCCTTTGTATACCTGACAGTGGGTGCCGTTGCACAGATCGTAGCCGTCTTTTGTGTGGCGGTTGTACAAGAGCAGATTCACGGCATGGCTTCTGGCAGCCACGGCTTGGGCTTTGAGGGCTTCATGGGGGCTGTAATTGCCGATTTCATTGGGCACTACGCCGGCGATGTATTCCTCAAGGGGCAGCATCTGGTTTAAGACCAGCTTGTCACCGACTACTTTGAGGATAAATTCCCCTTCATAGCACAGGCCATTGATCCAGAGCTGATCTGAGACGATTTTCAGCGGACTTTCAAAATAGTGAGTGCGCCTTTTGGCATCCTTCAGGGAAACGGTGGCGTTCACGATGGGGATCTTCTGAATTCTCTGGGAGAAAATGCCCAGAGCGTCGGCATACTTTTGAGCCTTGGCAAAACTGCTGAAGCTTTCCGGCCGGTAGAAAACGCTTTCTTGCCTGAGGATCAGACGGTCATCTTCCCAAATAAAGTGTTCCCTGGGTACGGCTTCCACAGGATATTCGGTGTGCCCTTCTTCGACTCTGTCGATGATGCCATAGCGGTCTTCCAGTTCCGAGGTGGTCATAGCTATCTCCAGTTTCCCCTGCAGGGTCTCCTGAAAGAGCTCGCTTACATCGCTGATTAACAGGGAACTGGAATCCAGGCTGAGCTTGATGCCGGAGATAAGATTCACCTCCAGATAAAGTGTGTCTTCTCTGAACTCAGCTGCGAAAAGCAAGCTGCAGAGAAAGAGCAGGATCAGAAAGCTTTTACGCATCATTGCACGGGCGCGCCAGGCGAGCCACCGTCTGATAAAACTACATGCAGGCCTTTCTCGTCATGTGCGGCCAGGACCATGCCGTTTGAGACGATCCCTCTGATTTTACGGGGCTGCAGGTTCACGAGCATGGTAACCGTTTTACCGATCAAATCTTCAGCTTTGTAAGACTGAGCGATGCCTGCCACTAATTCCCGCTGTTCAAAACCCAGATCCACCTTCAGGCGCAAAAGCTTATCCGTCTTGGGCACAGGCTCAGCTTCCAGAACCTTGGCCAGGCGCAGATCCAGAGCTGAAAATTGCTCAAAGGTGATCTGTTCTTTCACCGGTTCGTAGGTCTTGTGAGGTTCTTCCTTAGCTTTGGCGTGAAGCTTGTCAAGCTGGGCCTGGATAGCTTCATCCTCGATCTTGTTAAGAAGAGGCTTGAACTCACCCAAGGTAAAGTCCCGCTGCACAAAGGCATCGTCCCAGGATAGCAAGTCCGGCAGAGACATCATTTGCCTCAGTGCCTTCATATGTTTGGGCAAGATAGGGGAGAGTGCTACAGAGATGCGTTGCAAGAGCGCCGCGCATACCCAAAGGGTTTGTTTCACCTTTTCTCTGTCTGTCTTGATGTGCATCCAGGGCTTTTGTTCTTCAAAATAGCGGTTGCCGGATCTGGCCATGTCCATGATCAATCTGGTATTGCGTTTCACCTGATAATCTTCGTAGGAGGCTGCGATCTCGGCCATGGTGTTGTCTGCCTGAGTAAGCAGCGCTTGAGAGGCTTCATCCAGGCTCACTTGTTCGATAACTGAATCAAAGTTTAAGGCGGCAAAGCTGAAGACCCGGTGTCCCAGATTGCCCAGCACGTTATTTAGTTCGCCATTGATTTTAAGCTGAAAGTCCTTGAAGCTAAAATCTGCATCCTGACGCTCAGGAGCATTGGCTGCCAGATAGTAACGCAGGTATTCGCCATCAAAATCCTGGATGAATTCATCCACCCAGATCGCCCAATTGCGACTGGTGGAGATTTTATCCCCTTCCAGATTCATAAACTCATTGGCGGGGATATCATGCGGCAGGCAATAAGGGGTGTTTTGTCCCATCAGTACGGCCGGCCAGATCAAAGCGTGAAAGATGATGTTATCTTTGCCGATAAAGTGCACCATCCGGGTGTCCGGATCCAGCCAATAGTCTTTCCAGAGCTCCGGTTTGCCCATTTTCTGGGCCCATTCCATAGTGGAGGAGATGTACCCGATGGGGGCTTCAAACCACACATACAGTACCTTCCCTTCCGTTTCCGGAAGAGGTACCGGCACGCCCCAGCTGAGGTCGCGGGTGATGGAGCGTTCGATGAGGCCCTGCTCCAAGAGGTTGAGCATAAAGTTGCGCACGTTTTCTTTCCAATAGTCCTTTTGGGCAATCCACTGGGTCAGTTGATCGGTAAAATCGGCTAATTGGATGAACCAGTGCTTGGTCTCGCGGATCTCCGGCTCATTGCCGCAGATCTTGCACTTGGGGCTTTTCAGTAAGGTGGTTTCATAGGTCTGTCCGCATTTGTCGCATTGATCGCCACGGGCTCCCGCAGTGCCACATTTTGGGCAGATGCCTTCCACATAACGGTCTGGCAGATAGCGGGTATCATGCTGACAATAGAACTGTTTGGTAGTCTTGGCTTTGATATGTTTATTGGCATACAGATCAGTAAAAAACTGCTCTGCCAGCTTGTAATGTTCAGGGCGGGCTGTTCCAGAAAAGTTGTCAAATTCGACGCCGATGCCGTCAAAAGCGGCTTTGATGCTATCATGATAGCGGTTTACCAATTCAAGGGGCGGGATCCCTTCTTTGTCGGCAGAGATCGAGATGGGGGTGCCGTGTTCATCTGTACCGCAGATGTAGATCACGTCTTCGCCTTTGAGGCGCAGGTAGCGTACAAAGATGTCTGCGGGTAGATAGGCTCCGGCCACATGACCCACATGCAGCTTACCATTGGCGTAGGGTAGAGCGCTGGTAACTATATATTTCATTTATTCTCCAAAAAGTTCCTGATGTAAGAGGGCCAGAGTTTTTGCCACCTCTTGGGTTGGCAACATAAGTTCCAGGCTCCGTTCACTGTGTGAAATGCGTTTGATATCAATATCCTCAGTCAGTTTCATTACTTTAGCCATAAAGGTAGGATCTGCCGCCAGTCCCAGTCCGATCAGGATCACAAATCCCCAATCCCGGTCCTTGGCAAATTCGGTATAGCCGGATTCCCCCAAAAGATAATCGATCTCAGATTCATACTTGGCCTCCACATACAGCTCCAGCACATCATTTTGCATGTTTATCTTAAAAATGTCACATTGCCATTTATTGAGCAGCAGCAGAGCTTTTGCATCCGGGGGGATGAGGTAACGTAAAATGTTCTCCTTGTGGGCGATGGCATTTACTTGAAGTTCTTCCATAGCTATATCCTTGGGGCTTTCTTCGTTTTTGATCATGGTTCCAGGCGCAAAGGTAAAAGATGATTTCACTTCCACCGGAACTTTGTATTTACTGGCAAATTCCACCGCTCTGGGATGCAGAACCTTGGAGCCATTATAGGCTAAAGCCAGCATATCCAAATAGCCGATTTCACCCAGCAGCTTCGCTTGGGGCACAAGTCTGGGATCCGCACTATAGATTCCGGCCACATCGGTATAAATCTCACAGCGCTCTGCCTGCAGATAGCAAGCCAGGGCTACGGCAGAGGTATCAGAACCTCCGCGTCCTAAAGTAGTGATTTCTTTATCCGTGCTCACCCCTTGAAACCCGGCCACGATCACGATCTTGTCTTTGCTTAATTCTTCATGAATGCGGAAGGCATTTACTTTCAAGATCTTGGCATTGCCATGACGGCCATCGGTGATGATCCCGCTTTGAGAGCCGGTAAAGGAAATTGAAGGAATCCCTTCCTCCAAAAGTGAAAGTGAGAGTAGTGACATGGAGATCCTCTCACCTGCGGTGAGCAGCATATCCAATTCTCTACGGGAGGGATGTTTGGTGATCTCATAGGCCAGGCTGAAGAGGCTGTCTGTAGTCTTGGCCATGGCGGAAACCACCAGGACCAATTGATCGCCGCGGCGATAATCCTTAGCCAGCTTTTTAGCGATAGCTTGAATCTGCGGTACACTGCCCACAGAGCTGCCGCCAAACTTCTTTACAATTATCGCCATCTAATCTTTAATTGCCGCCTGCAGCAGATTTACAAAGAGAGGATGCGGGCGATGGGGACGGGATTTGAATTCAGGGTGAAACTGCACCCCAAGGTAAAAGTCGTTGGCTGGATGTTCCAGGATTTCCACATAAACACCGCTTTCAGAGATACCGCTGAGGCTAAGTCCTGCTTCGCTGAGGCTTTGCCGGTAGTCATTATTAAATTCATAGCGGTGACGGTGTCTTTCACTGATTTCAAGAGTGCCATAAGCTTTGTGAGCCAGGCTACCTTCTTTTAGATGACAGGTGTGTGCACCCAGACGCATAGTGCCTTCCGTCTGCCCTATACAGGGCTGCACCCCCATAAGGTGAATCACAGGATGGGTTGTGTTCTCATCAAATGCGGTGCTTTGAGCCCCATCTATTTTCCAGAGGTTAGGGGCAAATCCCACGGCCATTAAATGCATACCCAGACAGATGCCCAAGAGCGGAATGTTTTTGGTCCTGGCATACCGGGCGATCGCGATTTTACCTTCGATGCCGCCAATGCCAAAGCCTCCGGGGATAAGGATGCAATCGATGCCGGAAAACTCTTTGTCCAGCTCACTGCTATCGAACATTCTCTCCGAATCCACCCAGGTGATTTTGATGTTTTTCCTCACCTTGGCTGCAGCATGATACAGAGCTTCCACCACGCTTTTGTAGGCATCCTGATGTCGGATATATTTTCCGCAAACGGCGATTCTCACAGTGCCTTCACTATTCTTGCGATTGTCCAAAAATTCTTGCCAATGCGAGAGATCGATAGGCCGGGTTTCCATATTAAAATGCCGGCAGATGATCTCAGGAAGATTGGCTCTTTGATAGTTCATAGGTATTTCATAGACGCAATCCACGTCGATCGCATTGATCACGCATTCTTTGCGTACATTGGTAAATAGCGAGATCTTGGCATAGATTTCCTCGCCAAATTGCTTTTCACTGCGGCAAAGCAGGATATCCGGCTGAATTCCGATTTCCCTGAGTTTATAGGTGCTATGCTGGGAAGGTTTGGTTTTCAGCTCACCCGCGGTCTTGATATAGGGCACGTAGGTCAGCAGGATATTCAAGGTATTTTCATTGCCCAAGTCGAGATGCAATTGGCGGATGGCCTCCAAAAAGGGCAGGCCTTCGATATCGCCCACTGTGCCTCCGACCTCGGAAATGACGAAATCATGGCCTTCGGCCTGAGCCGTAATCCGCCGTTTGATTTCATCTGTAACATGGGGAATTACCTGGACAGTTTTGCCCAGGTAAATTCCCTCACGTTCATTGTTTAGCACGCTTTCGTAGACCTGACCGGCGCTACAGCTGCTTGCGCGACTGAGTGCCTGATCTACAAAACGTTCATAATGGCCCAAGTCCAGATCGGTCTCGGCGCCATCGTCTGTGACAAAAACTTCTCCATGCTGGAAGGGGCTCATTTTTCCTGGATCCACATTCAAGTAGGGATCAAATTTTTGCAATACTACTTTGTAGCCCATGGATTTCAACAGCAGCCCTATTGAAGCTGTGGCTATCCCCTTACCCAAAGAGGAAAGCACCCCACCCATTACGAAGATATATTTTGCCACTTATTAGCTCCTTAGATCATTGGTTTGAGTGCTTCCAAGGATTCCTTGATGGCGTTTACACTATAAGCCAGATCTTCGTCTGTATGTCTGTAGCAGATGTAACCGTGGTGATAAGGCTGCAGGAAGACCTTGCGGCGGATCAGCTCGGTATAGAATTTTACTCTCAGTTTTTTGTACAGACCAGAATCGTCTCTGTTAAAGGTGATGAAGGGCATCCAGGGGGCGCCACTGAATTCCACGGGCATCCCGGTTTCTTCGATTACCTTGTTCACGTCTGCGGCAAATTTGTTGCCTTTTGCTGTGATCACGTCCAAGGCCTTATCTCTTTGCAGAATTTCAATGGTCTTGAGCGCGGCTACGATGCTGTCGCTATTGGGGAAAAAGGTGGAGGAGAGAAATACATCACTGGTTAAAACCTTCATGACTTCTTCTTTACCTACCAAAGCTGCTACGGCATAACCGTTTGCCATGGCTTTTCCCACGGTTGTGAGATCCGGAGTGACTCCGAAATACTCTTGGGCACCGCCCAATGCTACTCTGAAACCTGTGCGGATTT
Organism: uncultured bacterium; assembly: GCA_964293715.1. Classification (GTDB taxonomy): domain Bacteria; phylum Cloacimonadota; class Cloacimonadia; order Cloacimonadales; family Cloacimonadaceae; genus UBA5456. The sequence goes on from CAXZAB010000016.1 coordinate 11,816, forward strand.
CGTCAAAAATGAGCACGCATTCGTATTTATCGGCCAGCTTGCGCACGCCTTCAAGATATCCGGGTTTCGGCATTTCTACCTTTGAACCCAGAGGGTGACCTACGGGGGTGATGATGATGGCAGCCATATCATCTTTATTTGCTTTCAGCAGATCTTCCAATTTCTGAAGATCATTATAAGGGAATTCCAGAGTATCTTCATAAAGTTTTTCCGGTACTCCACCCTTTACTTCCACGCACCAATCGTGCCAGCCGTGATAACCGCAACGGGCGATCTTGAGCTTGCCAGTGTAAGCACGGGCCACACGCACAGCGATAGTGGTGGCGTCTGAACCGGTCTTCACCATGGCTACCATCTCGCAAGAGGGTATGATCTCTTTGAGTTTCAGCACCAGGTCATTTTGTATGGGCTGGGTCAAAGAGAAGCAAAAGCCTTTCTCACTCACCTGTTTATATACTGCTTTATCGATTTCTTCTTCGCGGTAACCGAGGATGATCGGTCCATAAGCGCAAAGATAGTCTATATATTCGTTGCCATCGACGTCGGTGATGCGTCCACCTTTGCCATGTTCAAAATAAATCGGGTATTCGCCCTGCACAAAGTTGTAAGGACGACGGATGCCGGCTACTGCACCAGGAACGGTCTTTAGAGCTTCCTCGTACATTGCCATGCTTTTATCAAGTTTAAGTTTTTTTGCCATGTTTATTTCATCTCCCATAAAGTTGCAATTCCCATTCCTCCGCCGATGCAAAGAGAGGCCAAGCCTTTCTTATTGCCGCGACGCTTCATTTCATGTAGAAGTGTAACAATGATGCGGGCTCCGCTGGCACCGATGGGATGTCCCAGCGCGATAGCTCCACCATTGACGTTAACGATATCGAGGTTAATTTTTCCCAAACCTTCATCTTCCAGACCTTGGAATACTGATAGTGACTGAGCGGCAAAGGCTTCATTCAGCTCTGCCAATTCCACGTCACCCAACGACCAGCCGCTCTTTTGCAGAACTTTCTTGATCGCAGGTACAGGACCAAAGCCCATGATGGCAGGATCCACACCGCCTGATGCACTCTGCACAAACCAGGCCAGCGGAGTAAGACCCAGCTCTTTGGCTTTGTCTTCACTCATCACAAGGAGCAAGGCGGCGCAATCGTTGATTCCGCTGCTGCTGGCTGCCGTAACTGTTCCGTCTTTTTTGAAGGCGGGGCGCAATTTGGCCAGACCTTCTGCAGTCACGCCGGCGCGGGGCATTTCGTCTGTGTCCACCACGATCGGATCGCCTCTGCGTTGAGGGATGGAAATAGGCACGATTTCATCATTGAAACGGCCACTTTTTTGGGCAGCCTCAGTTTTGTTCTGAGACTTCGCAGAAAATTCATCCTGCTGTTGTCTGGTCAAATGATACTTTTCAGCCAGATTTTCGGCGGTGACGCCCATGTGATAGTCGTTGAAGATATCGGACAAACCGTCGCGGATCATCAGATCCATCATGGTTTTGTCTCCCATACGGGCGCCCCAGCGGGCATCTTGAAGAACGTAAGGGATCTGGCTCATGTTTTCAGTGCCTCCGGCGACGACGATTTCAGCCTCTTCACAGGCGATCATCATGGCGGCCAAAGCAACTGCTTTCATGCCGCTTCCGCAAACTTTGTTCACGGTGTAGGCGGGTACGGTATCCGGAATTCCGGAATGGATGCTGATCTGACGGGCAATATTTTGCCCCTGTCCAGCTCCGCAGACATTGCCGACAATCACTTCGTCGATGTTTTCCGGTTTTACGCCGGTTTCAGCGAAAATTGCTTGCAAGGTGTGCACCCCAAGTTGGACTGCGGACACGTCTTTAAAGACTCCGCCAAAGTTTCCGATAGGGCTGCGTTTTGCGCATACTACTACGGGTTGTTTCATCTTTCCTCCAGGTTTTATATGATTTTTTATATTACATTCCACTCTAATATAAGCTGGATTTTAGTCAATGGTAAAGTTAGAGTTGTAGCGTTTTAGCGTTTTAAGGTTTTAACGTTAGGGCGGTCTCCGCACCGCCCTAACCCCCAGCCCCATTTCTTTAGTTTTCCCCTCACCTGTGCCATAGACTTGCTTCTGATGTGCTTTGGATTCGAGATGACTCAGAATCTCGAGTCATCTCGAGTCGAAACCGAATTAAAATCAAGCTCATGAGTAAGGCAAGAGATCAGTGTGCGTTGTCGTTATTGAGGGGATAGATCCGGCAATTTATCTTGTCTCTCCAGTTTTTATCTGCTGCTTTTTTAATCATCATCGATCTGATCATAACAGAACGAATCAAGACCGCTCGGCTGAGTTCCACCTGGCAATCCTGCCAAAATAATCTCCGCTTCACCAACGAGCTTGATATTTTGTTCTTCATGGGGAATGATAATGCTATCAGCCTTGCTCAGCATCAGGCTTTGCATTCCTGCCATGAGCTCTGCTCTTCCCTCCAGGCCGAGCAGAATTCTGGGGCCGGGTATGTAAGGAAGCTGCATTTGTCCCTGTAGCTTGATGCGGTAAAGGGCAAAGTCTTTCACGGGTGTGTGATACTCGGTAAGCTGGTTTGCGGCCAATGCTGGGGCTATTATCTTCGGCGAATAGGGCTCTACCCGCATGACCTTAAGCAGTTCAAGAGTATCGATATGTTTGGGAGTGAGCCCGGCTCGCAACACATTATCGCTGGAGGCCATGATCTCGATGCCGGCGCCTTTGAGATAGGCGTGCACTATTCCCGCCTCAAGGCTGATGGCTTGGTAGGGCTCGAGCAAAATCAGATTCATCAAAAGGGGAGAGATTACGGTGTTATCCTGGGGATAGAGCTTAATAAGCTTATGTATCCACAGGATTTCCTGAGCCCATTTGCCTTCGGGGGAGAGCTGCAAAAGCCTGGCATTCAGATCTGCCTGAGGCAGGCGGGTAATGATTTCCTCATATAAAGGGGTAAAATTGGCAGAATTGGGCACCTCAGCAAAGCGCGGGAAGTTTTGGAAAACGTCAGTAATATCACAGTGCTGAAAAGCTTCCACGATCTGAGCATACATCCGGAAGCCACAGAGGGCATGAAAATCGGTTAAAGCCATGAGCAGTTCGGGCTTGTGATTGTCATCCCGATAGTTGCGCTTGGGGTCAGAAAGCGGCAGGCCCTGCTCGTTTTCGCGGGCAAAGCCAATCTCAGCCTGGCTTTTGGAAGGGTGCACCTGGATGGACAAAGCCTGTTCAGCTGCGAGAATCTTCATTAAGAAAGGTAACTTAAGCTCTTGCGGTCCCAGCCAATATGCCGGCCCAGAAGCGATGAGCTCATCCAATTTGCGACCCTCTACCCGGGAGGAAGCCTTGGGGTGGGCACCATACCAAGCTTCTGCCAGAGGGCCCGGTTCGGCAACATGTAAAAAGGACTGGATAAAGCTGTGTGAGCCCCAGAGATAAGGCTGCAGGGCGGGCGCAAGGTATTTCATAGAAGCTCCTTAAAACTGGAAATAGATGAAGGGTTGAATGTCAGCGCTTTTGGCTTGAAACAGAATCCAGATCACCAGAGCCAGAGCCAGAGATTTCACAGGCCAGGGCATTTTGCCCAGGAATCTCTCGTAGGCGCGCTGCCAGGAATCCGGTTGCCAATGCGCCAGGAAACCGATGACAATGAGATAGGCGATAATCTGGTATTCATTGAACCAGTGTTTGAACAGGCCAATGTTGAAAGAGGTAAAGATGCGATTGAGCATGAGCCAGGCATCGGCAAAAGTGCGGGCGCGGAAAAAGATCCAGGCAAAACAGACGAAATGGAAGGTGACTATCACCCCGATCACCTTCATTACCTTGGTATTGGCGATCTTAAGCCTCAGCCAGACTTTGTCAAAGATCAAAGCCACTCCGTGCAAACCTCCCCAAAAGACAAAATTCCAGCTCGCGCCGTGCCAGAGTCCGCCTAAAAGCATGGTGACCCCCAGATTCAGGTACTGCCGGCTCTTACCTTTGCGATTGCCGCCCAAGGGGATGTAAATGTAATCCCTCAGCCAGGTGGAAAGCGAGATATGCCAGCGGCGCCAGAAATCCGTGATGCTATGGGCTCTATAAGGGCTGAGGAAGTTGATGGGCAGGCTAAAGCCCATAAGAGCCGCCACACCAATGGCGATATCGGAGTAGCCGCTGAAATCGCAGTAGATCTGCAAGGCATAGGCATAAACTCCGAAGAGATTCTCCATCCCGGAAAACAGCGCGGGATTCTCAAAGATGCGATCCACGAAATTCACCGATAAATAATCTGCAATCACGCCTTTCTTAAGCAAGCC
>CAXZAB010000017.1:0-16090 GCA_964293715.1 uncultured bacterium
GCCTGATAGGGACAGTACGTCAAATCCCCGGCTGGTTTTTCATGTAAAACTCCAACGCCTTTCATGGTCCGTAGCGAAAATATGTTTTCAGTCAAGTTAGATTGGAAATCCTATATTGATCCTTTCTCCCTCTTCCCAGGGCATCGATCATATCTTTATCTACCCTTAATCAAGCGTTAATTCTTAACGCTTGATTAAGGGTAGATAGATAAGTGATCAAGTTTCTCAAATGAGAAAAGAGGACCCAAGAATGCTGGTTTATGCTGGTTTATCCGCAGGATGAAAAAGACTCTCTTTCAAACTAAGCAGCTAAGCCCCTCTATCCCAAATTGATGTCTGAAATAGCGTCCCGTTCTCGCTTTGCGGGCATTATGCCTGGATAATACGGACTAAAATAGGCTTGAGCACTTATTCACCTTAAAGTGTAAAGAAAGTGGCGTGACTTGAGGAGAGGAATTGAACAGTCTCGATTGAAATATAAAGGGTGCGCTATCCTAAATAAGTTGACACCTGAGCCAAAGACTAAGAATAATGTAAAATGAACCAAGATTGCCTTAGCAGCCTCGGCTAACGTCGGCAGCAAAGCTTACTGCGGCTGATATTAATGGGAAAAAGAGTTAAAAATAAGTGGAGTATGTTAGCTTCCCAACTTTTCTTTCTTGACAAACTAAGACCGTTCTGAATACTTGGCGCAACATAAAAAAAAGTCGATTGAGTTTCGAATATAAACAGAACAGATGGTTCTAACTTAGTGACAAACTATATATTGACTTTGATAGAGTGAATGCCAATCGATTGAAATTGTTTGCTTGTAAACCAAGGTTTTCCGACGATTATAGCACTTTTCATCGGATTTGGCACGCAACGTGCAAGTGTTAAGAAGCATAAAAAAACGATCCCTCAGGAGGATACTAAAATGCTCAGAAAACTGAAGAACCAAAAGGGTTTTACCCTTATCGAAGTATTGGTGGTAGTCATCATCGTCGCCATCCTGGCAGCGATTGCGGTGCCACGCTACCTGCGTTACGTGGAAAAATCACGTAGCACAGAAGCCCAAACTGCTATTTCTACCATTCGTAAAGCTTATGACATCTACTTACAGACCAACGGTTCCACCGATGGTTTCTCCCTCGAACAGGCTCAAAAAGAAGCCAGCTTGGGTGAAAGCACCAAAAAGAACTGGAAATTTGAAGTAGTAGGAAGCCCCCCCAATAAGTATATTGCAACCTCCACACAGGAATTCGCCGGTGGCGAAGGTAAGCAGGTATGGTATGATGTTCCGGAAGCCAAATATCATGGTTACGGCATCGATACCTGGACCAATCCCGAGTCCGGAGGACTGGAGACCGACTAATTAAGGGAGGAAGGTACTTTGACAATTCACGAATTATTACGCTTTACCGCTGATGCGAAAGCGTCCGACCTTCACATTGCTGCGGGCTCGCACCCCATGGTGCGAGTCAATGGCAAGATGAAAAGACTCAACCTTCCGGTCCTAAGTCCGGAAGAGGTAGAGACTCTCGTCTATGGTGTGATGAATGAAGTTCAACAGGAAATGTTTCGCACGAATCTGGAAATTGACTTTTCCACTAAACTTTCGAGCGACGTACGTTTCCGTGTTAACGCATTTCATCAGATCAATGGCATCTCAGCCGCTTTTCGCGTGATCCCAAATGAGATCAAGTCTTACGAAGAGCTGCGTCTGCCAGAGGTTCTCAAACGCCTCACCAGAAAGGAAAAGGGACTTATCCTGGTAACAGGACCCACCGGAAGTGGAAAATCCACAACCTTGGCAACTATGATCGACAGTATCAATGACGAACGTTATTGCCATATCATCACAGTGGAAGACCCGGTTGAATTTGTACATAGTAGTAAAAATAGCCTCATCAACCAGCGTGAGCTGGGCCACGATACTTTGAGTTTTACAGCAGCACTGAGAAGTGCTCTGCGTGAAGACCCAGACGTAATCCTGGTGGGTGAGATGCGTGACCTGGAAACAGTGTCACTTGCGTTGACAGCTGCTGAAACAGGACACCTTGTTTTCGCTACTCTACATACGGGAAGCTGCACAAAGTCTATTGACCGTGTCATAGATATGTTTCCCAAAGAGCAGCAGTCTCAGGTGCGAAGTATGCTTTCAGAATCCTTGGAAGCAGTTATATCACAAACCTTGCTGCCTACCAAAGACGGTAAAGGCCGCGTGCCGGCTGTGGAAATCATGCTGGCCAACGCTGCTGTCCGAAACTTGATCCGCGAAGAAAAGACCTATCAGATTCCGTCTATCATTCAAGCTTCTACCAAAGAAGGAATGCAGACCAAAGATCAGTCTTTGTATAATCTGGTAATGAACGACTACGTGGAACGTACCGTTGCTGAAGAAGTAGCAGACAATCCGAAACTGTTTGCCAGTGGTGCAGGTTTCTAAGGGATGGTTTAAAGATGACACCCCGCTTTTTACATGACAACACCTGCCTGCTCAATAATGAGCGGGGGGTCACCCTTTTAGAAGTGTTAGTCACTGTGGCGGTTTTGTCCGTTCTGGTGATCACAATATACATAGGTATCCAATATGCCGAGAAACAAAGTGTGCTGAACTACCGTATGAGAAGCGCCACTTTGTTAGTGACCGGTGAGCTGGATAAACAGCATTTTATAAATAAGTATCATACAAATCAGAATGATCTGGAGTTCAGACCTTACGGCAATAAAGAAGTGGTAATCGATGTGCTGAAAGATGGCACCGTGCTCACGGGTATTCAAAGCGTCAGCATCTTTCGCGCCTCTGAGTTTAGCGGAGCTCAACAGTATCCCTATACCCAGCTCACCAGCAAGGTCGAATGGAAAGATCCGGGTTCGGATGATACCAAATATGTAGAGATGCGCGAAGACTTCTATATAAGGTCAGGGAACTAAGCTATGCTTAAAATACTCAAAAAAAATGATGGCGTAACTCTGATCGAGCTTATCACTGTGTTGGTGATTTCTACGATCCTTATTATGATTTCAGCCGTTGGAGTTAGCGCATTTTACAAGCGATTCAAAATAGTTAGCGATTACATCACTCTACAAACAGAAGGCATGGCCTGTCTGCAGACGATCCGTAATGGTTATGGATTTGATCGCGGCGATCAATTTTACGGTGTGGCCAATGCCAGACAATTGAAGATTATTGGAAGCACAGATTCTTGGGGCGCGGGTAGTGGTATACATATTTTGCCCCCTACTGCCAAAGATTATCAGAAGAATGACTGGGTCTCTTTTTACCTGGAAGAGGGCATCATCCGTATGAACTATGTCTATAATGGAGTACAGGTGGATAGCCCACAATATATCTTCCCATCCAGGAAAGATCGTGAGAAGATAGAGGTGACCCGTTTTACTGTCAGAGATGGCAACGGCGCAGGAAGTATTTTGCCTGTGGACAGTTTTGGGCCCGGTGATATACCCACTTTATTAGAAGTTGAGCTGGAGGCCCGGGTGATTATCCGTAAGGGTGTTCATCCTGCTCCAAACGAATATCGAACAATTAGCTATAGCACTTACATGGTGAAGAAGTAATGAACTGCACCGTGAAAGCAAAGGAGAATTTATGCGCAAGATACTAAGCAATCAAAAAGGTAATCTGGCCATCGCAATGCTCCTTGCAGTGGTCGGCCTCATGAGCGGGGTCAGTATGGCAGCTTTGGCTCTGAAGGATACGAAAAGTTTCCTTTGGGAGTTTGAAGGCATTCAGGGTTTGCACATTTTGCGCGGAGAAGCGTACCGGGGCCAAGCTATTTTGGAAAGAAATAGCGACATGGCCGGTATCTTGTATACTCCCGTGCGCAGCGTCCCCATTAGCGGCAGCCATATCAAAAGAACTTTTACATCCCAAAGCCGGATATACAAGGAAAAATCAGAACAGACGGATAACGTTGAGATCGAAGGAACCGGTGGTGCCACCGGGAGCTTGGGTGAAGGCAGAGAACATTATAAGATCGATTCTCTGGTGGAAGCCAAACAAGGCATCGGCCAAGTGGCTTATTATGGTTCCAACAAATCTCAAGTGCGTAAATATTCTGAACTAACCATTATCCAGACCAGTTTCTCGGAATTTATGTATTTTACAGATAACGACAGTAGCCCTAATAGTACAAACGTGTATTTTTATGGCTACGACGTGATAACCGGTAAGGTGCACAGCAACAGTGATATCCGCATTAAACAAGCCGGTGGCGGGAATAATGGCGGTTGGCCTACTTTCCTTAATTTGGTTACCACCGCCGGACATATCATCTCCACTCCGGCAAATTACCCTTTGACTCAGGTATTTCAAGGTGGTTTGGTGGAAGAATATGAAGGCTATGAATTCCCTCCCGAAGCCAATGATCTGCGTAATAAGGGTCAACAAATCGGGCAAGGCGATGGAAACATCTATATGGTGACTGTCGATCGCGGCAGCTTTAGCTATAATCATGGCGCGATCTCTACCCCCCGCCGCGTAAGTAAGATTGTCTATGACGAATATCCGCCTCCCGGCGATTCCTTATGGACAAATAATTTTATGATTGCGGACACTACCTGGACACCTTCAGGAGCCGGTCAAGCACAACAGAGATCCTTTTTCATTAACGGTGACCTGTGGATTAAAGGTACATTTGCCGGATACCAGACTTGGGGTTGTTCCGGAAACATGAAGCTGATTGGTAACATACTATAGGACGGAACAGCTATTGGAGCCAATCCAGCCGATCCGCTGAACAGCAGAGATGTGGTGGGTTTGGTCTCAGAAAAATCTATTCAGATAAATTATGGGTACGTAAACCCAATGGATTCTCTGCGTATTCACCCCAATATGGGTGCTGATAATGAGTACCCGGATCCCGCTGGCGGTGGCATCTTCATTTATGCCGCAATGTGCGCTTTGGGCGATGGCGGTGGAAATGGTTTTAACGATGGTGTTTTTGAATTCGAATATCAACACCCACATCCTTCCACTCCGGCTTTGAATGTGCAACTGACATACCCGGACGGAACCCAGGAAGTAGTGCTCTTTGATTGGATAGATGTCCATCGTCGCCGCTACAAACCGACCGGTAATCAGCCTTGGCCTACTCCTGCCTTGGGTCAGGTACGTCTTGACCTGCCTTATTACAATCCGCTTTGGCCAGAGCGTCAACCCTACCTGGAACGCGGCACCATCAATGTTTGGGGCGCGGTGGCGCAAAGAAGGCGCGGATTCGTTCATCGCAGTCATAATGACAGCGAATATCCCTCAAACAGCGGAATCTGGGACATTGACATTGATATGTGTGGTCACCCCACCAATGCCGTAAATATCCCTGATCCTGTACTTGGTAATATCGGGTTGCAAAGCCGGAATTATCCGGGAGCTGCCGGAAGCGGAGTGGGATACAAAAAGAATTATAACTACGACGACCGGCTCTTGGACGTGAGTCCATTATTATATCCGAAAGTGAGACTGAAAGGCGGCAAAAATCCCATGAATCAAGGGGATTGGAATATTCGCAAGCCCGTCAGGTCTTTAATATAGATAAAATGTATGTGAAATAAAGAGGAAATATGAAGAAGAACAAACCCGTTCGATTCAAGGAGACCGTGGGGATCGATGTCGGTACCCACAGTGTGAAAATCGTACACCTCAAAAAGCTTCATGATGGCTTCAAGCTCTTGAACTATGAGGTATGCCCTACTGTACCTCAAGGGGTGGAGTATGTACTCAGCGATCTGCGACCAGAGCGTTTTGCGCCCGTGATTACAGAGATGTTGAAGACTTTGAGGATAACGCCTAAACGAATAAAGCAACTGGTTTCATCAATCGGTGGCGACAATACCAGCATCAAGCAGATTAAGACTATCTTTCTGCCGGATGATGAATTGGAGTCCGCCCTTTTCTTTGAAGCCAAAAAACACATTCCCATCAGCGGATCAGACATGGTACTGGATTATCAAGTGCTTTCTGTAGAGGAGAAGACAAACAACATGAACATCCTTCTCGCCGCAACTTCCAAAGAACTGCTCAATGAGCATACAAACATTCTTGCTACTGCCGGCCTGAGTCCGCATATCGTGGACATTGATTCCCTGGCTGTGGCAAATAGCTTTGCTTTGAATGCCTTTGTGGAAGATGGCGTCTATGTGCTGCTGAATCTGGGAGCACACAGAACAAACATGGTAATCTGGGGACCCGAGTCAAAATTCTTTGCCCGGGACATCCCTTATGGCGGATATCACTTCACCACAGATATCATGCGTAAACGTCAGCTGGAATGGGGAGAAGCTGAGGAGCACAAATTTGAATTTGGGCTTTTGGATGATCCTAATAAGCCAACCGTTCAAACCATCAGTATGCTGGATATCTCAGAGAAATCCACCGAAGATGCCATTGCTGAAGAACTACGCCGCTCGCTGCGTTTCTACGTAAAAGAAGCCGGTAACAGTGACTTTAGGAAGATCTATCTGATGGGCGGAACCGCGAAACTAAGAGGTCTGCCGGAATATCTTCAGGATAAAGTCAACGTTCCCACAGAAGTGTTTACGCCCTTCATCAATGTGGAAATGCCGGAAAAATTCCAAGACAAAAAGGATCCGCAACTTGGCCTTGCTATTGGCTTGGCAATGAGGATGGAGTAAGGGGATAGCGATGAAATATGATTTCTACTTCAAGATAAACTTAAACAAATATGGCGAACAGCGCCTGGAAAGAGAACGCGAAGTTCGGACCTTTAGAAGTGCCGCCATCGTCTTCGCGATCTGCTTTATCCTGGTTCTGGCCGCCTGGTTCTATATTAACAGCAGTACTAAACATAAAGTGGAAGCACGCGAGAAATATCTCTCTGAGATTCAGACCGAGCTGCAGCATTATCGTACCAGTGGAGATTACCTGTCTTCAGACGATCTCGACCGCCTGGCAGCGACCTTTAACAACCGCATCTTTTGGGCGCGGAAGATGGTCGCTTTAGGTGCAGAGATCGATGATAAACTTGCTGTACGGAAATTCGATTATGCCAATGGAGTTCTTACTATCAATGGCATTACCGAAGTTGACGCCAATGTCAAAGAGTTCGATTTGATCAATGGATTTATCGATCGCTTAAAATCAAATCCGGAAATAGCCAACGATTTCCCAAATATCAAAAGTGGACAAGTAATCAGACAAGTGATCAAGGATACTGCCATATTTGAATTTGTAATCGAATGTTATGCAGCCGGGACAGGAAGGGGAATACAATGAAAGAGAGATACTACGCCCTTATCATCGTGATGCTGGCTGCCACTGTAATCTTCATCATGCTTACCACCCGTAGCCTGGATGCCAACATGAACAATATTCGTAATTTGGATGACCGCATCAAGACTACTCAGGAGCAATTGAACAGCGCCCGCATCATGGATCAGGAGCTTAGTCAGTTTGCCCGGATCATCGATAACAGCCTTACGCGTACTACCCAATTCAGTTTTGATGAGATCAATGACCTCAAAGCTATGATTGGCGAAATGGCGCATGAACGCAAGATATCTATCAATAAGATGTCTGATACAAATAAATGGTCCCTGCCCAATCTTATCGAAACTACCTTTAATATGGAACTGGAAGCTAACTATGTACAGATTGGTCAGTTCATTTCGGACATTGAATCTCAGGATAATATCCTGAAGATTCAAACTCTGGATATAAGCCCGGCTCAGGTATCCGATAAAGATGCGCAGGCCTCCAATGCTCCATCACGCTACCGCGTGCTCTTGGAGCTCTCAATCTTCAAAGTAAAGAAGGAGGTTTAGTATGCAACTTAGATTTGTAAAAGACCTCGCTATAGCCCTGGTCGTAATTCTGTTGGGAGTTCTGGTGGTCCGTCTGGTTGTCGTAAACCGCAGGGTCGCCGTGATTCCTGAAACTTCAGTTCATATCCAGGAATCTGTTACCGATACCCTGATGAGCAGAATTCGCACCATTGAAAGCTCCATCCAGGATCGTAAGATGTTCGTGTTTAACGCCCGCAAAGACCCTCTGCGCCAAGGAAACATTATCAAAGACAATGTGGACCGGCAGAAGGAATTTGAGGATATGGTACGTAACACTTTCCGCCTTACCACCACCGTAATCGATGAATATGGCAAAAAGATTGCCTATGTCGAATACCTGGACAAACTCTATGAAGCCCGCGTGGGTGAAGTAGTGGCCGGACGTAGGATTCTGGAAATAAATGATAAAAACATCCGCTACTCAATGGGCGGACAAACCTATACAGCAAACCTGATGCCAAGACCCGCAATGAAAGACAAAGATCAAGATCCCTATCTCAAAGCGGGTATCAGTGGTAACTGGTAAAATAAATTATAATAGTGGGAGTAAATATGAAACACATGCTTTCAAGTAAGCAATATCTCTGCTTGATCCTGGTGCTGGTTTTTGCCTTTTCAGCGCTGGTAGCTCAGGCAAACCCGATGACTACCAAGGTTACATTTAATGCGGATGACGCTACCTTGTCCTCTGTGTTAAACGCATTATCCCGGCTTTCCGGAACCAATATCGTATTGGCTATCGACCAAACCGGTGATAAAGATAAACGCGATGAAAAACGCGTAACCATCAACATTAAAGATGTGCCGATCGAAACTGCGGTGTCCCTTGTGGCCCGCACCACCGGTCTTGCATATCGCGTGATTGCCGGAAACACCTTCGTGGTGGGTGAGAAACAAAACATAATGGAAGAAGTGGGGGAGCGCAGTAACATCCTCTATCTGAACAACCTGGATGCCACAAAAGTAGCTAATTCCCTCCAAAATACCGGCATAAACATTGTGCCTCTGGAAGGACAAAATGCCATCATGGTCTATGCAAACCAAGAGACCTTTGAGCAAGTCAGCACATTAGTGCAAGGCATCGACACAGCCCAGAAACAGATTGAAATCAGAGTTCGTCTCATTGAGATCAATCTCACAAATTCCAAAAAAGTCGGGATTGACTGGAGTCGCCTGAATCATCTTACCACCATCATCGCAGAAGATCCTGTGAATGCTGATAAAACAGGCTTGCCTTACAATTATTCAGATGTAACGGGTTATCTGCCTCATGGCGATCCTGTTTCCTTTGAAAGATTGCCGGAAGATCAACATTTCCAGAGAATCAACGGGTTTGATGATATGGGCCATTTCAGCCGTCAGCTTACCGCTTTTGATATCACCATTGATTGGCTGTTGGAAAACAACGCTGCCAAGCTGCTTACCGATACCCGGGTGACCGCCCTCAACGGCGAAGAAGCCACTCTGCATATTGGTGAAGTGATTCCTTTTGTAGTAACAGACAACGACAAACAAATTCAAGTAGAACGCGAAGAAGTCGGTATCATGCTGGCTGTGACTCCTACTGTAAACAAAGACGGTAACATCACCGCAAAGATCGCTCCGGAAGTATCTTCCGTGATGGAACTTGTGGGCGGATATGTGCCACGTACCAGAGTGCGTCGTGTGGCCTCTACGGTTACCGTGCCAAACGAACATAAAATCATTGTGGGTGGTTTACTCAATTCTTCTATCACCCAAAGAACCAACAAGGTCCCCTTCCTGGGTGACCTGCCCTTTATCGGTAAAGTGTTTCAACACCGCTATGAGATGGTAGAAAATACTGATCTGATCATGGAAATTACCCCCAGATTAGTCTCTATGGACGAACAAAGCCCTACCCCCATTTTGGATGAAAGACTTACCCGCACTCTTATCGAATATGAAGAAGAGGAGGAGTAATGAAGAAATTCAATTCCCTTATCCCAATCTTAACTATGATCATGATTATCCTGGTGAGCCTCTCGGCCTCCTGCGATAAACGTAATCCGCCGCCTATTTTGCCGCAACCCATAGTTGAACCCGATCCGGGTGATGTTCGTATCATCCACAAAATTTCGGCTACTCCGGATACTATTTATGCGGATAATAATATCACCTATTCAAACGTTAGCGTCGAGATTCGTGATGGTGAAGGCTTTGGCGTACCCGGACAGATAGTGCAGTTTAAAACTTCGCCGATCGGCCGCGTACTTACCAATGTGCCCACAGACAGCACCGGTATAGCTACCACTGTCTTTTGGGATGACGGTCAAGTAGGTGTGGCTACTGTCACAGCAATTGTGCGTAAATTCCACGCAACAGAAAGAGATTCTCTGGTTTCAGCAGATACTCTTTCCATAAACATCACAGTGGAACAACCGCCTGCCGTTGATAGCGTCACTCTCCATTTTGACAACATGCAAGACCCCTTCCCCATGAAGGTTGCACAATCCGTACCGGTGTATGCAACAGCTCTGAATGCGTTGGGAGATATTGTGCCTGATGGCACACTGATTACTTTTGTGTGTATCAAAGGTAAATTTGTAGACCAAGCTGAAAACGACAGGGGTAAAGTGGTTCACCAGCCTACCTTCAATGGCAGAGCGGCGGTGTTCTATAACTCCGGCACTTCGGCAACCACACATCCGGAAAGTATGCCCGAAAAAGTTACTGCCAAGATTGGCGATGTCTCTGATCACAGAAACATCATGATCCGTCCTGGTACTCCTTTCGGCATCGAAATCAGAAGTCTGGTAAATGTGGATGGACAGGAAGTGGAAGCGGACACCTCTCACGTGGGTAGCTCCAATCAAATCTTCATGGAAAGTACCCTGGTGGATATGTACAATAACACCGTGCAAGGTAAAAATGTGAAATTCACCACAGACTTGGGCACATTCCTGAATACTACTCAAAGCGTAAACATTCAAACCAATGAATACGGAGTAGCCAGAGTGCGCTTCACTCCAGGCCTCTTTGCCGGAGCAGCTACCATCGGCGCGTCTGCGCTCAATGACACTCTGCAAACGTCTCTGATCTTCAATATCACCTCAGATCAGATCCATTCCATAGACTTCACTCAGCAGGGCTTGATTACGCTAAACGTAGCCAACACTGGTGGTACCCAATCCGCGGTACTGCGTGTGAAGCTTCGTGACATTAATGGTAACCTGATCGATGAACCTCAGGAAGTGTATTTCAAGATTATGAACTCTGTTGCCAGTATGCCTGCAGGTGCCAATCTGAATAATGCCAACCCCAGAGACTCTGTGATGGTGATCTCCAATGGTGGTGAAGCTCAGGTCTCGGTAAATGCCGGGACAGAATCCGGGATGCTGATTATTAGAGCCTCCTGTACCACAAGCGAAGGAAGATATATTAAGGCCAGTAAGCCTAATATTATCATCCAATCCGGTCCTCCTTACACACTCGTGCCTTTCATCAGCGGTTTCAATACCGGTGTTGATCTGGGTGGCGGTGTGTGGCGTATAGTTGCCGGTGCGCATGTGCGTGATAGATGGCAAAACCCCGTGCAAAATGGAACCGCAGTTCAATTCTCAATTTATGGAGAGGGTGCCAATCCCGGCTATCTGCCCTATACTGCGGCACAGATTCAATCTGGCGGTGAAGTTGGAAACATTAGTGTAAATGGCGACTCCTTAGCTGGTGTGGCTTATACCACCATCACTTACAATGGTATAATGACCAATGAAGTAGTCACTATATACGCCCATACCGGTGGTGAAGGTGGCGAAGCCGTGGATATGTATGCGGAGGTAATCTTACCTCTGAATGATCCGCGCTTCGAGATTCAGGTGGTTCCTCAGACCGTGAACTTCGGTCAGGATCCTCCTCCTGCCACCAAGACCGCTGATATTAGAATGACTCTGACTGACGGTCAGGGACTGAATATTACCGGCAGTGAGGTTCTGCTGCTTTGCACCAGAGGAGAGATCGTTCTGCATCCAGATCACTATTTCCCCTCTAATCCAAATTACATGCAGCTGCCTCCGAACTATGCTGATATAGCCCATCCTGAGCTGGTGACCACTTACCAAGGTGAAGCTCATGCCAGAATCAAGGTTTATATGGGTGAATTCCCCTTTGGCGATGCGATGACCAATACGGCAAGCACCACAGACGTTGGTATTACTGGACGGATAATGGGTACAAACGTGCAGGCGACCACAAACTTGCTCGTCTACCGTTACGCTGGTCCCCCTCCTCTTTAATAGATAGAATAATCAGGTGTGGGAGCTTTCACGCTCCCACACCACAATATAAAAAGGAGCAAGTATAGAAACAAACCAGGCGAAAGCCTATTACTTTGGTTTTTAAAATAACATAATAAGGATATAAATATGAGTTTCAACCCCCAATTTGCCAGACTCGGTGAAGTCATGGTACACGAACAATTCGTAAACGAGGATATGATCAAAGAAGCTCTGATCAAACAGAGCAATTTTGGTCTGAAGATCGGAGAAACTCTGATCAAGCTCGGTTACGCTACCGAGAACCAATTGCTCAAAGCTCTTCATTTGCAACTCGGATATGACATTGTAAAAGATACAGAGCTGATGGATCTAGATCTCAATGTGGTTTCCCTTATTCCGGAACCGTATGCTACGGAAAATAGAGTAATCGCGCTTCGCGAAGAAGGCGACGGAGTGGTCGTAGCTCTGGCCGATCCGGAGAACCTCACCGTTTTGGACAGCCTCCAAAAGCTTATCGGTAAAAATATCAAGCCGGAGCTCATCGGTGAGACAGCCTTAATCAATACTATCGAAAGATATTACAAGAGCATTCGCACCACCTCACAGGTGGAGGATGCAGTGGGTGGCTTTGACTTTGTAGCAGTGGATGAAGATGAAAAAGAGATCTCCATTTCAGCGGCTTCCAGCGATGCCGATGCTCCCGTAGTTAAGCTTCTGAATTTGATTATAAATGAAGCTATCAAAGCCGGTGCCACAGACATTCATATCGAACCTATGAACAAGAACACCCGGGTGCGCTATCGTATAGACGGCTCCCTGCGTGAAGTAATGACTCCTCCCATCGGCATGCACCCCGGCCTCATTTCGCTGGTTAAGGTGATGAGTAAGCTGAATATCGCTGAACGCCGCTTGCCTCAGGATGGTCACATCTCGCTGAGAACTTCCTTAAAAAGCGTGGACGTACGTGTATCCATCACTCCTACTGTGCTTGGCGAAAAAGTCGTCATGCGCCTTTTGGACAAAGGTGATTTTGGTTTCACACTTGATACTTTGGGCTTTGAACCTGAAGACATGGTAATTTTTGACAAGATCATTCGCCGTCCCTATGGTATCATCATTGTTTCCGGTCCCACCGGTAGTGGTAAATCCACCTCCCTCCACGCTGCACTAAAAGAGATATTGGACGTTGAGACCAATATCGTCACAGTGGAAGACCCTGTGGAATACCGCCTGGAAGGTGTCACCCAGATCGAGACCAAAGAGCAAATCGGCCTTACTTTTAGTACTGCCCTGCGCTCGGTCTTGCGTCAGGACCCGGACATCGTCCTCATTGGTGAGATTCGTGACGAAGAAACCGCAGATATCGCCATCAAATTCTCTCTCACCGGTCACCTTGTGTTTACTACCCTGCACGCCAATGATGCACCTGCCACGGTCACCCGTCTCATCGATATCGGGATCAAACCTTACCTGGTTGGTTCTTCGCTTTCACTGGTGATGGCACAGCGTCTGATGCGTAAAATTTGCCCTTATTGCATCGAAGATTATAAGCCTACCGAGCAGGAAATTACAGATGCCGGCCTCTCCGAGGAAGACATCAGAGAATCCAAATTTAAGCTGGGCCAAGGCTGCGTAAACTGCGATAATACTGGCTTCGCAGGCCGTACCGGTATTTTTGAATTGCTCACTGTCGACAAAGAAGCCCGTCAGTTAATTTATGATGGTGGAAATCAGGATCTCATCCGTGCCTCTGCCCTCAAATCCGGAATGAGAACTCTGCATGATGCAGCCGTCTCCAAAATGAAGCGTGGTATCACCACCATTCGCGAAGTCATTAAAATGACTATCGTGGAATAAATTAGACTAAGAAGGTAAGCGTATATGCCAAATTTTGCCTACATCGTAAAGGACGCTAAAGGCGCTCGCGTAGAAGGAGTGATCAAGGCTGATACTCTTGATATGGCGGTGGATAAACTCTCTAAAGAGGGTTCTACCATTATATCGGTAAGAGCAGCTGCTGAAGGAGCGTTTAAAGGAAAACTCTCGCTCTTTGATAAGGTCATGCTCACCATCTACAAGATTCGTACTGGTGTCACTCTCAAGACCCTTGTGTTTTTCACCCGTCAACTTTCAACCATGTTTTCCGCCGGCCTGACTATCGAAAAAGCGATAACGGACCTGGAAAAAGAAGAGAAAAATAAGAAATTCGCCAAAGTATTGCGCAAGATTGGAGATGATATCCGTAAGGGATTTTCACTTTCTGAATCGATGCTGCAGCACCCAGGTGTGTTCAACTCCCTTTATGTAGCTTTGGTGCAGGCTGGTGAAGTATCCGGTACCTTGCACAGTGTCTTGGACGAGCTTTCAGATTATCTGGAAAAGATCGAAGACACCCGCCGCAAAGTAACTTCGGCCATGGCCTATCCTGTGTTCATCCTGGTCTTCCTGATCGGTGTGATCTGGGGTATGTTCTATTTCATCATTCCCATGTTTGCCGAAGTGTATTCGGACTTTAATGCCGAGCTGCCGGTTCCAACGCTAATAGCCATCAGTATATCGGACTTCATTGTGAATAACCTGTTCTTGGCCATATTGATCTTCATTCTGGCCATAATATCGCTATTCCTGGTGTATCTCACCGATCGAGGCCGCTATGTGATGGATACCATCAAATTACGCATTCCCGTAGTGGGAGGTGTGATTACAAACTCCATCATGAGCAAATTCTCCCGGACTTTCAGCATCCTCATGGCTGCTGGTGTGCCGATTATGGATACCATGGAGCTCACTGAAAACGTGGTGCAAAATGCTGTAATTGAAGGAGCTGTGCGTCGGGCCAGAGTTCTGGTGAAAGAAGGATATGGCGTGGCCAATTCCTTCCGCAGAACGGGCCATTTCCCTTCCACGCTCCTGCAAATGCTCTCCACCGGAGAGGAAACCGGAGATATGGATAAACTGCTGGGTAAAGCAGCCCAATTCTACGAGAAACAGGTGGATAGTGTTATCGACCGCCTCACTTCATTGATCGAGCCCCTCTTGATCGTGATCATGGCCTTTGTAGTGGGTACAATCATTATCGTGATTTACCTGCCCATCTTTGACCTCGGTGAAGCTATCTCACAGGGATTCAACTAAAAACTAAATTAACTCATGCTTATATCAAAGCCCCGGTTCAATCCGGGGCTTTTTCTTAGGGATTATATAGAGTGCTGGATTCGATGCGTCTCGCGTTGAACAAGGCCGCAGGCCTTGAAAAAGCGGGAGTTGATTCAAAAGCTTAAGTGAGGTAGAGTTAAAACTGGCTCTCTTGCAAACCCAGTGGGTGGGGCAATTCTTGCAGTGCCTATGGCGCCTAAGATATGCTCAAGATGGCGTGGAGATAAGAGGGTTATTCCTTCTCAAAAAGTTTTCAGTTCCTCACAAGTTCAATAAACGCAGAAAATTTAGTTTGATAATCTTCCAGTAGAGAGGGGGCATCTACACTGCGGGGGGAAGGCGAACGCAAAACAATCAGGGTGATATCCCTATATTCAAGTCCGGCTTCATCATAGAGTTTCATTCTGAAGATATCTTTGGGATTTATATTGGGTATCTCCGGGCCGGTATAAGCTTCGATAATATACAGAAGTTCTTTGTAGAGAGATTTACGAAAAAGTCTGAGAGCCTCGTGACTGGTGAAAAAAGCGTAAGTAATCTGCTGGTTGAGGGCAAGGCGGTGGATCAGGTTCTTGTTGGGCGCCAACATTTGCAGATGCTCATCTCCGGCATAATGTCCCGTACGGTGAAACTCTGCGATGATATCGCCAATGGCCAGCTGATGCCGCTGCAAAAAGTCCCGGCACTGGCGTCCGGTTCTCAGCCAGCTCAGGCTGTCTGGTTCAAAGACTTTTTTCATGACAGGCCAGAACCTGTTTTGGAAACTGCCATAGAAGAAGTCGATATCACCTTCCCGGAGTTTGAGCTTATCTCGCGCGCAAAACCTATGTCCGGGTGCGGTGCCAATGATCAATCCCCGGGCCTGATGTGGGAAATATTCCTTGTAAGGATGG
>CAXZAB010000018.1:0-16057 GCA_964293715.1 uncultured bacterium
CGTAGATCTTGTAGGACGAGGCTCCGAGATCACTCCAGGAAAGAGTTCCGTTTGAGGCGATGCTGAGCTCTGGTACGGGTACTGCATTGCCATGGGGTATCGCGAAACCAGCGACTTCGGATCCATTATAGAAATCGCCCAGGTGGTAGGCCTGACCCATTTTACCGTCTTCATCGGGGATGAGAGTATTGACCCAGAGCAGACTGCCTGTACCGGCAAAAGCCGCAATATACAGCATTCCTGTGTTTTGGTCGAAGGCCATATCCTGGGCAAAGTTCAGAGGTAAACCCACCCCATAGCCCAGAGGTGTGCAGGCCAGAGTGACAGGATCAATAGTGAATACGGCATCAATTAAAATATCCAGGCCGTAGAGGATATTGTTGAGGTTATCATGCGCGATGCCTATGAAGAGCCCGTCGTAGACTATCCCGTCCCAGGTCAAAAGGCCGATGGGGGTGGATTCGCCTGTGGGGCTCAGAGTGTAGAGGCTGTTTTGATGAAGAACACTGTCATGCCCCATGGCATAGGTGATGTCGCGGACAGCATCGTATGCCACCCCGGATAGATTTACTGCACTGGTGCCCAGCAGGGTTCCGGCACCTGTGACGTGATCTATATTCCAATAGGGACTTCCACCAGAGGGGTTGTACTCGGCGCCATACCATCCACCATTTATCCAATCGGCTCCGGAAAGAAAGCCGTCGCTGTAGGGTATGGCGGCCGGCAAGTCTGTAAGGGTTCCCGGATCAGCCAGGTTAAATGAAAAGGGACCAAGTTGTTCATCCGTAACAGTATCCCAAACAATGTCCCCATAGGCCTGGACATTTAGATCGAGACAGATCAACAGGCCGCTTATTTCATCGTTGCCGGTATCTTGATCGCCGGGCATATTCGTGGTGACAGTCACGGGCTCCACCGCGTTTAGGGTGGGCATATAGGAAGCAAATGTCACCAATTGTGTGGCGCCGGGCTGCAGCCAGGTCACGCTCTGGGTATCGCTATAGGTGCCAATCGTCATAGTCACGGGGAAGCTTTGGGTATTCAGACCATTGTTCTTCACAGTTGCCTGGGGTTGGAATGAAGCATGGCCAACCACAGCGGGCATATTGATAGCGACGGGTTTGACATCGTGATCCAAAGCCAGGCTGATTTCCACATTGTCCACAAAGACTTTATTGTCTCCACCATTGACGGTAGATTCACCATAAAAGGCAATGTAGATTTCCCCTGTGTAGGCACTGAGATCGATGTTAACGCTTTGCCCGAATGCCGAGATTTCGTCATATACAAAGGCGGAGCCGGCATTGTCCCACTGCCGCAGAATTGTGGGTGAAGTCATCATCTGATTGTCGTCGATCAGAACGATGAACTTGTCATCTGCTTGAGAGCCAGGGCTTATGGGGAGATTGGCTCCGGTATATTTTGTTAAACCCAGATCGAAGTTCAGAGCATAACCGTTAGCAGGAATCGCCACAGGTGGTGAGACCAGCCAATGTCTGGTATAGGTTCCGAAGATATTCAAGCGGGCAGAGTTATTCTTCGGGGTGGCCACTACGTTGGCGAAGTCATCGGACATCCATCCGCTGGTGACCTCTACCGGCGAGCCTTCGCTATAAAGACCAGACAGCCGTACCCAATCTATGGGAGGGAATGTAGAGCTTGCCCCAAAATCCTCTAACCAAGGAGGAGAAAGTGTGGGAGGAGCCTTGGTGGTAAATCTCCAGGGCGGGCTGCTAATGGCATCGCCTATGATGTTGTAAGGTATTACCTTCCAGTAATAGGTGGTGCTATAATCCATGCCACCTACATAGTAGGCGAGTGTATTTCCCAGATCAGTGCCATTTTCGATGTTGGTGGGGGGATTATCCGTGCCAAAATACAATTTGTAGCCGGAGGGAGAGCCGCCACCACTGCCCCAGTACAGGGAAGAGGATATCGATACATTTGTAGCCCGGTTTCCGGGGATATATACGATCGCGGGGTTTGGAGGCGCAGTGATGGCATAGCTGGTGTAGGTGAGAGTGATATTGGGGCGGTCTGAATTCGGAAAACCCTCTTCGGTAGGAGGATCATAATCTTCTTCCCAGGTAATATGATTGTCGGGAGAATAGGAATAGCGGATATCTCCACCGCTAGAAGAGTCGCCACCGCTGTCGCCATAATTTCTTTCTACCAGGACTATCAGATTGCTGCCCTGATCCACATCAAATGTGTCATAAAGGGAGAACATGTTCCAGTCGCCTTCCGAGAGTCCGTAGTGCTCTTCATCATAGAGCAAAGTGGCGCCACTGATCATATAGTCCCAGATATCGGGGTACAGGTAGTCGTCAGTGGTGGTTTTTAGATATATTTTGGTGGGTACTTCTACATACGTTTCAGTTTCAGAATACCATGAGATATCGGATATGCTGATGTTTTGCGGGCCGATCTCGCTGGCGAAATACAAGGCAGCGCTGCGCTCATAACCATAATATGCTCCCAGAGGGTAGCGTTGAGTGGAATATCCGGTACCGATTACAAGTTCCTCGGCGAACAATCCCAGCGTAAGTGCCAGGATGCTAACTAATAATATATATTTCTTCATTGCAAAATACTCCTTTATTTAGATATATTGCTCTTGAAGGGTTAATGGTATTAACAAGGTGGCACATAGTCCTTCTATGCATAAGGGCAGGCCGGGACGATGTGCACATCTGATCTTGATGGTTGTTTTATTGCTCAGTTCAAGGAAGAACTGCTCCATATACAGACGGATCTGCTGGCCGGGTGGGCCGCAATCCTCTTGATATGGCAGAATGAAGGTTGATGTGAAGTGATTCCGGATGCATCTTCCCCGCGGTGTAAGTGATAATGTGCGACAATTATTACTAAAAGCGCGGGTACGCTGGTACCGGTTTGTACTTCGGGGGGAGAATTCGTTTTTTTGCTGTTTATTGGAACTGTGGGAGTGTGGCAAAATGAAAGCGGACCTCGCCTCTTCAGAGCCGCTGCATATATGCTCTAAACACTTGTTTGACAAAGAGTAGTCAAAACAATCACAGCAAGAGTAAGCTTTCATTAAAACTCCTTTGGCTGGGGCCGGTGGCATTGACATATCCACGAGTCGGCCTTTTGCCGGTTTGGCTTTCAGAGTCTTCCCTTGTGCTACATACAAGTGCAAGACCTGCTCTATTGGCTCAAAAGAGGACTCCGTATCACCATGTCTTTAGTATATTCAAGATTAAGAGAATGCCAAGTATTATATGAACAGGGTTCAGGTAGATTGAGAGTGAACTTAGCGCAGAACGCTGTTCCTGTGGAACCTCTCTGCTTCATCTGTTTTTCGAAAAACAAATCAGCATTTATACAATCATTTTTCCGCAGGAACGGCGTCCTGCGCTACTTTGTAATGAAGGGGAGTCTCGTGCGAGACTCCCCTTTTTATGTCAATTTGTCTGAGTAGGCTCAAGCCTTGGAGCTGAGGCTAAACGCTGGCGTGTTGCTGGATTGGATGCGTCTCGCGTCCAACAAGGGCACAGGCCTTGAAACAAGACGAGCAGGCCTGACAAAGAGAACCTGGCCTCAAAAAGGGGAGCAAGTTCCGTGCTCTGCAGGCGAGACGCCTGCAATCCAGTATCCTCCCATCTCTTCCTCAGTGCTCTCAGTGCTCTCAGTGTTCCCGGTGGTGAAAAGAATCCGTGTCAATCCGTCTCATCCGCACAATCCGTGTGACTATTATTCCTCACAGGCTCCAACACCAGCTGAAGCAGGTGCTACGGCCGGATAAATCCAGCGTTACGGTAGCCGCGTAAGCGAGCGTTAGGCTTCCATCTCAATGAGCGGAATATTCAGCTCTTCGGTGCCGGGAACCACAAAACGTCCGTCTCTGATGATATCGGTGCTGGTGCCATCAATGTGCACAGCCGAGATCACTTTTAACATCTCGTAGGGCAGGGTGATGTCCAAATGCGCCATCAGATAGGCATTTACGGGATCTGTTTTGCGGGTGGCAGAATGCTCATTTTCCACGGCGATCATTTCTTTGCCATTCACGAAACTGGGATGCGGGGCATCTTCTTCATGGCTGAAACAGGTATCACCGATGGCAAAGTGCGGCCCCATTTTCTCGATGATGAGAATGGGCAAAAGAGACATAATATCATGCTTTTTGGCAATCTGATAGGCTGTGGTATTGGTGCCGATGGCAAATTCTCCGATAGGCAGGGTTTTGTGCGGCAGCAGCAGATTTTCATGCACGTAATTCTTGGCTTCGATAGGATCGTCGTAATTTGTGCAAGAATAATCCTTCACCCAGCCATCCTCAAAATGGACGCGGAGGTTAAAGAATCTGAGGCCATTCAGGTAGATATCTTCCACATGCAAGGTGCCTGTGGTGCCTTTTAGCACAGGAGAGGTAAAGACTTCGCCCACAGGGATATTGACGTCGGCAACGCAGTTTTCAAACAGAGTCTCCAGATCGGGGTTTTTGAGCTTATGCATTTGCACCTTGATGTCGGTGTCATTACCGGGTTTGCCTTTGACATGCACGTAATCTGCAGTGTCCAGCACGTCGATGATATGCTGTTGAATCTTGGCGTAGTGATTGCTGTCCAGGAGGTTGATTTTGAGGGTATCGGCAAAGATTTCGGGGAAGTTTTCGCCAATCTCGGTGGAGGGGAAAGCAATGATGGTAAAGCTGGCTTCATCGCGCTTGTAATATTTGTAATAGAGCTGACCATGGCGCGCACCATGCTCCTGGCTGAGTTTTTGCTGCTCCTCGCTGAGCTTCAGGCCAGTGCTTTTGCTTTGGGGAGAAAAAGGAACCTCACCAAAGAGCTCCACATATAGAGGACCTGCCTGCAGGGCGATAATGTCTTTCAGATCTTCCAAGCCGCTTTCCATTGCACTCAGGGATTTTTCCATATACTCCCGGTTTAGGCTGAGGGCGTTGTCATAACGGTGGTCATAGTGGTATTGCCGGTTGATTCCCATAGTGTGAGGCAGCGGAACCAGCGCCTGGATGCCAATGGCGTTCAGTTCGTCTATGACGAGCCGGCCCAAGGCTTCCATACCCACCGGGATCATGAGATTGGCGTATTTCTTCTTGGTGTAGTCTTTTTTGGCGCGGACAAAGCCATCCACCCAGCTCTGAACGAGGAAACGAGCAATTGCGGCCAATTCCTGCGGCGGGTAATTGCGGATAAAATCTGCCATCTTGATATCGTGCTCAGTGAGATATACACCATAGCGGTATAGATAGCGGATATCATCCAGATCAGCATCGCGCACGATCTTGTAATAATAATCCTGCTGAGAGGAAAAGCGCATGGCCAGGGAGGCTTTGGTCATGAACTCAAGATCCCTTCCAGTCTCATCACGATAAATGGCGAGCCAGGCTTCATAATCCGGGTTATCCGCATTTTCTAAAAAGCGGAAAAAGAGATTGAGGGTGATCTCCAAAGCAGGATAATGCCCCATCAGCAAAAAGTGGCGGCTGCTGTAGGCACGGCTAAAGGCTGCGCTGAGGAAGGCTCCCATCTTGTCGCCGTAAAGTTTAACGGCATAATCCGGATTGGCCAGACTGTTTTCATAGCCCGCCTTGGGATCCAGGGAAGTGTAATAATCAGTATTTATCTGCCGCAATTCACCCAAGGGAATCTTCTTAAAGAGGGGGTCTTGCTCCAGCTTTTGGGCAAAAGCCCAGGCTTGCAAGACGATCAGGCGATAGGCGTTGAAAAATTCGTGGTAAGGATTTTGCAGAGTGATTTCGCTACTGCGCATTTTTTCAATAAGCCGTATGCATCGGGGTTTGGCTGCGATCAATTGATCTTGAATCTTCTGATAATAGGTATCCATAGGTTTTTCCTCGTTGTGCTTAATCTTAAACTATCATTTAATGCTTCGTAACGCTGACTTTAGTCGGCACGCAAAGTGGTATTTCGCTAATTTCTGGTCACCGAAACCGGATAAATCCGGCGGGACCACCGGCTGAAGCCAGCGCTACTCTATTTAATTATTCTTTGTACCGCTCTGCCAGACGTCTGGAGAGCACGGCCAGGGAGGCAAACATATCCACATATTCCACAATGATATCCGGCGGCACGATAATCTTGTGGGGAGTGAAATTCCAGATTGCTTTGATGCCTGAATGCACCATGATATCAGCGATCAACTGGGCAGAATCTGGAGGCACGGTAATGATGCCAATGCGGATCTTCCCTTGCCGAGCCATGGCGGTAATATCCAAAGCGGAATAGACCGGAACACCGTGAACCTGAGTGCCGATCTTATCGGGATCGTTATCAAAACCCGCCACGATGGACAGTCCCTTGTGCGAAAACTCCTGATAGCCCAAAAGGGCGCTGCCCAGATGCCCTACTCCCACCAGCAAGCTGGCAGAAGTATCCACCCAATTGAGCAATTCCTCGATGGCTTTTTGGAGGGGTTCCACCTCGTAACCGGTCTTGCCGGCAGTTACTCCGGTAAAAGAGAGATCCTTGCGCACCAGGGTTTGATGGATATTGGAAAACACGGAGATTTTGGTGGCAGAGACCTCTTTGAGTCCTGCCTTTCTCAGTCTGATGAGCACCTCAATATATTGAGGCAGCCGTTTTAAAGTGGAAGTTGGGATCTTATCCATCGGTCCCTACTCCATAGGGAAAGCATGAATGAAGCCGGAGATGTGCAGGGTGGAAAGAATAGTCCCCACCACGATGCCCAAGATGATGAACAGCTTGAAATAATCCTGCGCTTTTAACATACTTACCATTTCATGGTTGCGGGAAAGGTAGGCGCTGGCGGCATAAAACTCTTCGCCGATCAACGTGTAATCACAGGTGGTGATAAAGAAGGGAACCTGAGTTACTGCGTCTGTAGCTGCGATCTGAATGGCACCGGCTTGGTTGCCGGTCTCCGTGAGCAACAAGGCCTCCGCATTGAAGAAACCCATATAGAAGATGGTGGCTACCCGTTCGCGCACGGTGATGCCATTCACGCCGGCGCAGAAGGGGAATTGATCGTCGCTGATATAAAAGATATCATTCTGATTGTAGGAATCCGGCCGGCCCACTTCGCTATAAGAGGTAGATATTATCTCCTGAGCCAAAGGCAGGACCATATAATCACAGTGAGGATTGATCAGGCGGATGTCATATTCGGCGGTCTTTTTGGCCACCTGAGCCAGGATCATCAGCGAGGCAATGGTGCAGACATCGCCAAGGCTGCCCCAACCAGGCACAAACATCACCGGACGCCCCATTTCTGTGGCTCTGCCGATAGCATTGTCCAATTCCTGCAAGCCCGCGATGGGGCGGATATAGACTTCCTTTTTGCGGGTAACGATAATCGCGTAGATCACCAGAATCACCATCAGGAAAGTCGCTATCAGGGTGAGGGTCTTAGTAGTGTCAAACCATTGGGAAATAGGATGAAACCAGGTATTGCCTGCGGCATCGGCATAGACTTCAGAGAGCTGAAAAGCGCCCTTGGTATCGGTAGCCAAAAGTCTATATTGATAGCTGCGCTGGGCTTTTTCACGCCAGGACAGCATGATCTTCCGCCACTCTTTGTCGCTGGTGGCCGCTTCAGCTTCTTTGTAGGCAGGATGGTTCAAGATAAAGTCATATTCTGCTTTTGCCATTTCCAGCTGCATTTCCAGCTCTTCATCAGGCCGGGCCAGTCCCGCCAGCTGAGCCTCAAGCTCCTGGATGTTCTGCTGCCTGCCTTCCATTTCTTGTTTGAAAACATCCCTAAAGATAGGAATATCAAAGTAGATGCCACGCTCTGTATCATTGGCAATTCCCAGGCGGACATCAAAGAGGAATCTGCCGCTTTTCGCGTCATAACCGGAAATAGGACGGAAAACCACATCCTCAAAGGGGATGGTATGATCGTAGGTCCGGGTGAGGGCATTCGCTCTGATGCCGGGACTGAAATCCCAATCCAATTTGGATTCGTGCAAGACGTCAAAGTAGAGCTTGCTGATGTCCACCCCGTCCACAAAAGTGCTCTGGGGTTGGTATCTGCGGAAGTACTCATTGTAAACCACTTCCTGGCTCACGATCTCGGTTTCATATTCGCTTTTGTGCAGCATCATCACCGCTATTTCAGCGTGAATATGCTTGATCAACTTATGCTGGGGCGGGATGTTCAAGTAAATTACTTTATCTACGTAGTTTTCAATGACCGTGCCGATCTCTTCTTTATCCTTGGTTTTAAAGACGAAGCGAACTTTATCCACAGTGTAATTTTCGTTTTCGGAGATATCATAATTCAGCTTGATCCTATTGTGCTTTTTATTGGTAAATTCTGCCAAAGATATGTAGGCAAGGGGTTTGCCAAAGGATACCAGCATGTTGTCACCCTTGTCATTATCTTTGTCCATCACCTTGAATTCCGGCAGTTTAGGCAGAGCATCCTGGGAAAGATGACGGAAGGTATTGGCAGGAACCGCAGCCATCTGATCGGCATAATCCAGGTAGGACAAAACGGCTGTGTAGCGCGCGGGATCGTACTTTCCACCGGCGAACTCTTCACTGTGATAATACACCGAGCTACCTGTGAGATTCGGAATCTCAAAGACTTGAATGCCTCTCTGTGCCCAATTTTCGGGCAGTTGTTTACCTTCCAGCAAGATCTCTGTGGGAACCAGCCAGCCTTGCCAGGCACTGATATCCGAGGCTCCCGTAGGCGGGTACCATTCAAAATTCATCTGTCCTGTCTCTGTGATATAGCTGGCATGGACTATTGCGGTAGCATCAGGGGGGTTATCTACGGGAACTACACTCTGAACTTCAGCAGTGCCAAAGACCCGGCCGCGTTCATTAACCGCAGCCACGGTGTAATAATAAGTAAAGCCCTCTTGGGGAATGGCATAGATACCATCGAGCTGGGTGAGCTTGAGGCCGGAAAAACGTTTGTCCTGCATCTGAATAGCAGCGGAGTGCTTATGAAGATGTGAGGCTTTGGTAATGGCAAAGATGCTGTAACGATCCAGGATTGTGCTCAGGACTTCTGAATCCAGCGGGAACTTCTTAAACAGCGGGCTGCCCGGCTTTTGATCACTCTCTTTTTTAAGCTTCATAGGAGAGCCCTCAAATTCCGCCAGGGGTTGATCGCCTGAATCGTAATAATACAGATAAGGAGCCAAGACTCCCAATTTGGGATCCACTTCCAGATAGGTGAGCAAAAACAGAGAATCAGGGCTCACACCCCGGTATACATTGTATTTGATCACACGGTTTTCTTTGGAAAGCGGTTTCCATTTCAGGATCACTCCGGTGCCATCATCATCAGGCATGTCTGTTGCACTGAATTCGGAGATTTTACCAGCAAGAGCAGCGCTGGCAAAGAGGCAGGAAATGCCGGCCAGAGCCAGCAAAATCAGGATAGTGATAAAATATGTTCTTTTCATCGGTCTTCCCCATCATAAGGGTATAAAAATGCCTGGGCAAAGCTTTATAGCCATCTGTTTGCGGATGTTTGTGGCGCAGCCTGGATTCCACGCTGCGCCGCAAACTTCATATATCTATTTTAAAATGCCTATGACGTCATTGACCAGGAATTGAATCCGTCCGATCAACAGTGAAATACGGGCCATCACGGTGAGACCGAAAGAGGCTCCGAATCCTATCATCATATACCATTTGCCTACATTTACAAACTGCCCGTAGACTCCTTTATGAGCCTTGGAGAAGAAGAAATACAAGAGCACTGCAATCGTTCCGATAAAGATCAGGAAGAGATTGAAGTTCTCGATAGGCACCATGGCCTGACGCATTTGCACCAAGATGGAGGCGTGAATGCCCATGGGCACTCCCATACCTACTCCCATCATCGAGAAAGCGATTGGGTAGCGGGAAAGCCAGCCCAGCTTGCGCGAGAATCTCAAAAGATAGAGCATACCCATGATGGCAGGGATGATCAAGACAAACTGATGTTTGATGATGATGGTCTGCCACACATACGGTACAAACACACGATTATAAGTATAAACCAGACCATAGCCCAGCGAGATGCCTACCAGCATCTGCTCTGCGGCCTGATAGAAGGGGTTGTCTTTGTAAAGGAAGGAGAAAATACACAGCGTGAAAAAAGCTCCCACCAGGTTGCTAAACATTTCGAAAGTCATTTCTTCCTCCTATTGGTTCTTTGCCTGACGCATTTTTTGGATGAAGTAGCCAATGTTACCCAGGATGATAAAGACAATGATCATGATATGGGCAACGCTTTGCGCATTCATTCCGATGCGGGCGACCTTGAATTTATACAAGGTATTGCGGGTAAGACGGTTTAGCTCACGATACATGGTCTCCCCCATTTGGGTTCGCATCTCGGGAGTGATGTTTGTGACGTCAATCACCATCTGGCCGTCCACATCTGTTTTAAGATCATTCAGCAGAACATTATTCTCGGGATACTTTGCACTAAAGGCAAGGTATTCAGCCGGAGAAAATTCTGCTTTGGTCTGAGTGGTAATCTTGATGAGTTTGTTGACAGATTCATCTTCCAGAATTTCACGGCCAAAGGGGCGTCCGGGCAGGATCTTATTGCCATCTTCATCGATTGTGACACTGTAATCTATGGTGGGATCACGATAGGCAGCAAATACATCTACCAGCTTTTCATACTCAGCCGCGCCTTTGAGGCCGGTGAGCATGCCGATCAATTGACCTGATTGCAGATAGGGGTACATATCAGCCGCCATCACAGCGGTGACGCCCACGGCTACGTTGAGGCCATATTTCGGACGGGCATATACAATCCACATACCGCCGGCTGAGGATCCGGAGAATTCTACCGCGAGATTCATCTCACTGTAGTTACTGATTCCCCGCATGATCTTCAGGTTTTCCAGCTTGCGTCCTTCGGCGTCCGTATTCATGGTATTGGCGATGTTATCACCCATACCCAGAACCATCGCAAAAGCCTGAGGTTTGTAACCGAAGTTACAGTAGTCCACTCCGCTCTGGATATCCGGAAATTCTTCTTTCACCGAGTTAATGGCATAATCGATAATCGGTGCCCCGGCTGGCAACCAGGTCAGGGTGAAGACTTTCACGTTGCGCTCAAAGCAATGGCGCAGGATAGCCACTTCCATGGGGAACAGTTCCGGCATGGTAGCAGCATCATGATAGAAGCTGAGCAGGATAGCGCGATCTTCCCTGCCCGCGAAGCTATCGATCATCTGATACAGATTCTCCGTGGGCGGGGTGGTTACGTTATCCGAATTATAGGGAATCATCAAAGGAATAATGATGGCCAGGGCTACAACTACGTAGATCCAGCGGCGATCGAGTTTTTGCATTCTCTCGAATATATTCATCTTGTTATTTCCCATGATTAATCACCACCCAGATATGAGCGTTCGATTCCCAATAAGATCTTCAGAGATGTGGCCACTGAGCCGAGGCCCACACCCAGCATAATTCCGCGTTTGGAAGCCAGGTTTGGTACATCCAGAATCCACTGTGAAATGGTGGGAAGGTGCTTCGACAGCTTCACTCCCAGCGGGACCTGCGCCAGCATCACCACGATCGCAGCCACCAGAAGCACGGTGGCTTCAGGGCTACGGGCACGGAACGCTTTGTAGGCAGCAGAGGCCATATAGAAGGCCAAAAGTGAGAACATGGTTGCACTCATCGGCATTTGCACGTTTTCAAACATCCACATGAAGAGTCCACCTTTCTGAATACCGCCGATAAATCCGGCCAGACAGGTGATGATGAAACTGCCGAAAAAGAAATAGCTGTATTGCCATTTCGGCGCTCTCATCTTGATCTTGTTTGAGTGCATCATAGTAAGGGACAGTACGCCCAACAGCATCGCAAAGGGTGCTGAAGCGTAAGCCCAGGGCAAATAGAATTGATTATAGAATACTTCTTGGAGGATATAGTGTGGACTGAAAGCCCAGACCACCCAGATCAATCCTCCGACGATCACGATTAGTAATGGTATTGTCTTCTTCATTGAAAACCTCTTTATTTCTCTGGCAGCAAAGTGGTTAATCCAGTAATCTCAAAGCTAGCAAGTATAGCTCCGGTGATCACTACGCTTAGGATGAATATCTTGAAATAATCCTGCGCTTTAAGGGTGCCCAAAAGCATCGGCTCGCGATTCAGGTAGGCACTCGCGGCATACAATTCTTCTCCGATCAGGGTATAGTCGCAAGTTGTGATGAAGAAAGGAATCTGAGTAACGGCGTCGGTTCCAGCGATCTGCACCGCTCCCACCGAGTTACCAGTTTCTGTCATCAACAACGCTTCTGCTGAGAAATATCCCAGGAAGAAGTTGGTCGCCATCCGTTCACGGACCATAATACCATTTACGCCTGCCACATAGGCAAATTGCACGTTTGTAAGGTAAAATACATTATTTCTGTCATAGGTATCCGGACGTCCCACTGCATAGTGAGCTTCGCGGACTATTTCCTGAGCGATCGGCATGATGATATAGTCGTAGCAAGGTACGATCAATTTCGTATCATACTCGGCAGCGCGTCTGGCTACCAGGCCCAGGATGCCCAGGGAAGCGATGGTTGCCACATCTGAAAGAGAGCCATGCCCCATACAATAGAGCATTGGGCGTCCCATCTCAGTGGCACGGCCGATGGCATTATCGATTTCCTGTAAACCGGCGATGGGTCTGATATAAAAGTCCCTGCCGTGTTTTGACATAGTTACGAAGACTACCACCACCAGACAGAATAAAAGTGTGGTAAACAAAGTTACATATTTATTGTTGTCAAACCAGTTTGAGATTGGTTTGTGATACACAAGGCGACCATCTGCCATTTCTGGTTCAGACTCCACAAAAAGACCCTTTCTATCGGTTCTTACTACTTTGAAGGTCTGGCTGCGGTTAAAGTTGTCATAAGCGTCCAGGACCAGTTTCAATCTGTAGCGGTTGCTCTTGCTGTTCTGCGCCTGCAGTACCACTTCATTTTGAGTGTAAGCATTCAGGATAGCCTGTTGGCGTGCAATCTGAGCATCGATCATGACGATCTCCGCAGGAGCTGCTGAGCTCTTCATCTCGCTCAGTTCGGTTATCTTCGTCTGGGCATCAGAGATGGTCTTGGCATGCATTTCCTGGGCGCGCTCTGCGAAGAGGCTGGTATTTACCAACACTTCGTTTTCCACGTCCCATACAAAATCCACTTCATGAGACATCAGGGTAACCGGTGCCTTGCGTTCGCCGGGCAGCAGTTTACGTGCCTTACGCTCTACGCCCGCAGGGCCAGCGATATGTATGATCAGGGAATCCCCTTCGGCATAGCTGATGCCTTGCACCAGTTTTTGTACCTGTGAGCCATAGGGAACCACCACATCCAGTGAGTTATCATAGGATGTATTGCGCATCACCAAACGCCAAAGCGGGGAGTGCATATATTTGCGGTAAACCACATTATAGATTTTGCTCACATCGCGTTCGTTACGATACAGGGCTTTGCCCGGAAGCAGAGCCATCATTCCGGCATCATACACCAGATCCTGTTCGATAACATAATCCTGCGGTATTTCAGGCTCGCCGGTCATGGTGATTTGCACCTTCAGGCCACGCTTGAAATCGTAACCTTCGGGCAACTTCAAAATCATGATATCATCCAGATAGAACTCTCTGAGCTTGGCGATCTCCTCTCCTGTTTCAGGATCGGTGAAGGTAAACCAGATCTCTGTCACTTTCTGATTTTCGGTCTTATTGAGCTGATAGTTCACTCTCAGCCTGCTATTGTCTTTATTCAAAGAGGTGGTCTTGATCACGAAGATGATCGGATTGTCCCAACCTACTGTGAGTCTGTCACCTTTGTCATTGGGCTTGTCTTCTACCCAGTATTTGGTGCAGGCAGGTAAGTCTGCTTCACTTTTGAAACGGGGTTTGGACTGAGGTGAAAGCGCTGATGCTCCATAAAAATCTATCAATTCCAGCGCAAACACGCTGTTTTGATAATTGGCAGCATTGCCTTGCATTTCGGCTATTGTGTAATTTTCTAAATTTCCACTGCCTACCCGTCCTTCGGCTATCACTTTGCCACGGCCGTTCATACTCTCTGGGTTTTTGCTCAGCTCGGCCCAAGTCTCCTCGGGCATAGCAGACATTTGCCAGATGCGGTATTGGGCAAGGGCATCTTTGTACAAGGGATATTCCCATTCAAAACGAAGCTCGTTTGTATCTTCCATTACCACGCTATACAAAGCCGGTGAAGGCTCCGGAGCATTTGGCACGGGAGTTCCAGATTGAACTTCGGCATGGGGAAGCAGCTTTTGACGTTCGTCCACTGCCACCACTGTGTAATAATAAGTTTCGCCCGGTTTGAGCATGGCCATCACGGTTTGCTGATTTGCTTTTAGACCGGCATAGCTTACTATATCTTCAGCATCCGGATCCTGCAGCACTTCCTGGCTTTTGTGATAGAAATCGTTGCGCTTGGCAATCGAGATCAGCTGGAATTTTTCCATCAGGGTAGCGGTAAACTTAAGATCACGGGGTGGTTCGCGGTACAAGATCCCTTGGTCCGGCTGGCCTTTTTCGTGTTTCAGCTTGCTTGAGAAAGCCACATCTGAAATTTCACTGACGGAATTGTCATAATAGAACATTTCGTCAGAAGCCACGCCACTTTTGGGGTTTACTTGAATTGATTCCAAGAAAAATAACTGGTCAGGTTTGATCCCACGGTACACTCGGTATTCGATGATTCTCTTGTTACGATGCAGAGGTTTCCAGGAAAGCATCAATCCCGTGCCGTCATCGGCAGGAACGTCTGATACCTCAAAATCTGCAACTATATTGTCATCTCTTACTTCCTGCTTTTGCGCGATTACCATCGTGACTGAGAGGATAAACATCGCAAGTAGGATCTGGATAAGGCGACGTCTGTCTAACCTCATACGATTCACTCCTATTTTATACATTAGTAAAACTATATCTCTTCATCTGTCCAACTGCTTTGAAAAGGCGTATTATGTCAAACACTTTCTTGAATTCAGCCCTTTTATCATGCCAAATCAGGCAGCTTAAAGCCTATGAAGCTTAGTCTTGGGGGAATTATCAATTTTTCTAAAGAGGAAGGTCGTGCCTGCATTCTTTCCACTTAAAACTTATAGGACAGAGACAGCAATCCACAGATCAATCTGAAATCTTTGCCTGCCTCGGCTTTGCCCTGATTGACCATACTGATATCGCCCCTGAGATCTATACTGAAGGTATCCGATCCCAGCCCCAACTTGAATACATCCTTGAGCTGAAATCCTGTGCCCACCACGATGTCAAACTTGCGGACGAGCAATACATCCGCGCCATAGTCCGAGCGCACCGCACGCAGGCCCGGATTATCATCCAGATACCCCTGCAGGTTTTGCTCCAGCTCATGCACTCCACCCTTGTTATCGTAATTTTGTTCTATCAAAAAGCTGAGAGCCGGTCCAAAATAAAGGTAAGCTCCCTGAAATTGGTCATTTCCCAAACCCTTGGGCATTTCCTGACGCATCTTGAATAAAAGAGGAAAGCTGATATAATCCGCACTGTGATAAATGCTGCCTTGGGAGATGTCCGGGAAAGCAGAAGGATGGTCTGTATCAAGGGCCCCATCCTTAAAATCATAAGAAAAAGCATAACGCTGCCAGAGGATTTCGCCTTGCAACCAGAGAGAATCCACTTTCTTGCTGAGGCGTTTCATCATATACAGCCCTGCGCCTTGTGCATATTCCATCGAGACCGGATCAGACTCCGCCTGCAAATAGCCAAAGTCCACGCCGGATTTGTCCAGATCAAAGCGCAATACATAGTTATCGTCATCACCCATCAATTTTGAGACTCCGCCCTGGTACTTTACACCCCATTCAAAAGTCTGGGCGCCCAAGACACAAATCACAAAGACCGATAAGACGAGCAATATGCTTCTCTTACTCATTGACAGCTCCTTCAAGTTCGTTTAAGCATTCGTTAAGATAAGAATTCTCTTTAACAATCAGCTTTTGGCGATAGCTCAATATCTGTCAAGATAATTCTGCGCTTCAGGCATCCCCCCATTTTTATAAAAGCAGTTCTTGGTGCTGTAGTTTATTGAATAGTCACACGAATGGGA
>CAXZAB010000019.1:0-15830 GCA_964293715.1 uncultured bacterium
CATCTCCGCCGGACGCGCCCCCCGTGGTCCAAGCCTTATCTGCATAGCTGAAGGCAACCGTATTACCGAGGCCGATAGTGGGATCTGTGCCATCGGAGATGATTACTTCGAAGGTATTGAGTTTGTCTGCGTGACTATCGTAGTAGCCCACATGATCCCAAATCACGATCATGCGGTTGGGCTCTATCTTATACCAAACACTTCCTGACCCCCGGGTATCCACATCCGCAAAGAAAGGCGCCAGCATAGGATATCCAGCAATGGGAAATCCCCAGGGAGTGTAATTGTAATATTCGTCATCAAAAGACACATTGCCGTTGTTGTTTATCCACAAAGACTGATAGGGCTCGCCATAGAGGGAAAAGATAAAAGGCAGCATAATCTCATCTGTGGAACCATCGTCGTTTGGCTCCACAGCCAAGGTGAAAGTGTCGTCCAGAGGAACCAAAAGATTAACCGGACCTCTCTCTGATCTTTCAAATGAGCTGATTGTGGGTGCTGTAACTCTTGACTTTTCAGAGATTGAGACAGGTTTTATTTGATCCCGTTTCCAGGCGTCATAATCGGGCGATTCAGGTGTCAAGACTGCAGATAATATACTAATCGTCATGATACTAAAGACGATTAAAGGTAAAATCATTCTTAGCTGTTCCATAGTAAACTCCTTATGATTCAATTTGTAGCTGAGTTTGAGCTTTGGACCTTGGAGTAAACCCCAAGGCCTTGTCTCTCATATTTATTGAGCACATTTTACTGTCCTCGTTTATCTCATTTTATCTAAGGTTAAATGACATCTTATCAAAATCTTATGTCATAGTTTTAACCGAGGGTATTCAAAATCAGGTAACACGCTATAGATAGATACAAAATAAGCAGATTGGGGGAGGGGGCAAATTGTTTATTATCCCACACATACAAGGGCTGGAGTGAAGGTGGTTCAGGGGTGCGGGAGGCAGGATATTAAGGTTTTAGCGTTTTAACGTTTTAATGTTTTAGGGTTATGGCAGAATGTGCCCACTTCAACGTCAAAGTTCCAAATTGTCGTGCTCCGCACTCAATCTTTGATTTCTTATAGATATAAAAGGCTCTCTTTCAAACCGAGTGGGTAGAAAATGATGTAGCTTATATCTGCCTTAAAAGACTCATTCATTAAAGCAAGGATTGAATCCTCTGACTTTTCATATAGTTCTGTAAAAAAATGAAGGGGCACAATCCTTCGATCGTGCCCCTATTTGTAATTAGGTGTTGTCTTTAATTAGACGGATTGGCTTTGGGATCTCATTATTTTTGCATCTCGATTTCAACCCTGCGGTTTTGAGCTCTGCCTTCAGCTGTATCGTTTGTAGCTATGGGGGAACCTTCGCTCTTACCTATAGTTTTAATTCTCTTCGCATCAATACCTTTTTTGACCAGCCAGTTTTTCACTGATTCGGCACGGTTCACGGAAAGAATTTGGTTGTCTGCGTAAGTACCAACATGGTCGGTATGTCCGATAATGGTAATCTTCACATCCGGGTTAGCCTTAAGAGCATTATAAGTTTTTTCCAAAGTAACGGCAGTTTCAGGAAGTACTGCGTATTTTGCAGTATCAAAGTGAATGCCTTCAAAGAGGATTTCCTTGGGTTTGCTGAGGTCCAGCATGTCGTCTTTCGGATCAAGAGGATCTTTGCCTACTTTGATCTCTGCGCCATCATCCATGCCACCGCCATCGGTATCTTTGACCAAAGGATTGGTCTTGTGAACCATAACTTCGTCATAGTCACTCAGGCCGTCACCATCGGTGTCTTTCAGCAGAGGATTGGTCTTATAGGTCATAATTTCTTCGTAGTCTGTGAGACCGTCACCATCGGTGTCTTTCTTCAGAGGATCGGTCTTGTAGGTCTTAACTTCGTCATAGTCGCTCAGGCCGTCACCATCAGTATCCACTTTCAGAGGATCGGTCTTGTAAACCATTACTTCTTCATAGTCGGTCAGGCCGTCACCATCGGTATCAGCTTTATAAGGATCAGTTTTATAGAGGTTAATTTCGTCATAGTCAGACAAACCGTCACCATCACTATCCATAGTTCTAAGATCTACTTCAGGCTTCTTTTCCATTTTGGGTTCTGCGGGTTTGCGTGGATTCGTAAATGAGACAGCGGCTGAAACAGTGTAGAAACCATCGTGCTTTTTGCCGGTGATCCAGTTTGTATCATCGTCTGCACGATCTCTTCTGTCTAATTCATCAGAAACGGATAAAGTGTATCCGCCACTAAGTTCCACGGCTACTTTCTCGCTTACCTTGGTCTGGAATCCTATGCCGAAAGGTATTGCCAACAGTATTGGTGAATCATATTGAGTATCTTTGGTGGCACCTACGCCTGCATACAAGAATGGAGCTGCATATTTAAACTGAAATGGTCTAAACAATAAACGAGCATCGCCCATAAAGGTTTGGGTGGAATAAGGTGGCACAGCATCATCGGCCTTAATAGGCAGGTAGCTGATACCCAAACGGGTGATTAATTGCTTCGTCATATCAATTTGCAGGAATCCCCGCGCTAAGGGGCTGATGTCTTCATCGGATCCGGCGTTATCACCGATTGCGATTCCACCCTCCAGGCCCCAACCAAAAATAGAGCCAGTTGATTTTGCACTGGCCATACTTAACGTTAAAACTAATAACGTTGCCAATAATAGAAACTTTCGTGTATTCATTTGTTCTCCTTGTCATTTTGTCTGTCTCAAGACTATTTTAGCAGTCTTGAAACCTACTGTTAATAAATTCATTCTCTTTACTTCTTAAACAGAAGCAAAAAATTAAGTCGTCTAAACATCAGATGTTCTTGCATCTAGAGCGACCTTCACATCAAAACTAAAATGCTGGTTATCATCAAATTTGACCACTCAACATTATTATCGACACATTCAAATAAAATATAAGTTGGTCTCCCGATAAAGCAAACCTTTATTTTTAGATTTTCAGATTTGCAAGCAATTAAATGCTGAACGGGATGCAGTAAAAGATCTATATATGCTTTATGGTAAAGGCAATAGCCGAATGAGGCGAGTCTTAAAATATTTGTCCATACAAGGGGAGCACTATATAGGTAGGAGAACACTGCAAGCACCGAGAATGCCTCTACCCAAAGATTCTTATTGACCTTTACCCGCTATCTGATAAAAGTGAAATCTAAGATAAAATCATAGGAGAATAAGGCGATGAAAATGCTGAAGACTTATCCGGATAGATGTATATCCTGTCACGTTTGTGAGAGCACTTGTTCCACTCTTTTCTTTAAAGAGGACAGTGCCAAATTATCCTGCATTCAGATCCATGATGACGCAAGTCCTGTGGAAATGAATGTCTGCAATCAATGTCAGGCTTGTGTGGCTGCGTGCCCCACCTGCGCCCTTTCTGTAAATAAGCAGGGGGTGGTCTTGCTATCCAAGAGTCTTTGCGTGGGTTGCCTGATGTGCGTGGCCGTCTGTCCCACAGATTCCATGCGTACCGCCTTTGGTAAACATAATCCTTTCAAATGCGTGGCTTGTGGTGCCTGTGTAAAAACCTGCCCTGCCAATGCTTTGGAAATAGTGGATGTATAAGGAGATATAATGAAACGCAAAGTACTTGCTGAATACAAATATAGTTTAAAACCGATAGTTAAAGGCTACAATCGCCGTACCCTATATGTAAACGTGGGCACGGGTGAGATCAAAGAAAAACCCGTGAGCGATATGATGATCGATAAATTCTGTGGCGGTAAGGGCTTTGACCTTTATCTGATGTGGCATGGTATAAATGATGACACGAAGTGGGATGATCCCGAAAATGAGATTTGCATAGCTTTTGGTCCCTTGTGTGGCAATACTTCCTATCCCGGCAGCGGAAAATCCATCGTTACCACCATCTCTCCACTCACCGGTATCCCCATCGATTCCAACGTGGGTGGCCATTTTGGGCCATACTGCAAATTTGCCGGTTTTGACGCTCTGGAATTGCAGGGCATCGCCGATGAAGAGGTGATCGTCTATATCGATGGCGACAAAGGTACAGTGCAGATCATGACCGCGCCAGATGAGCAAATCAATAGCCACATTTTGGCGGAGAATCTCATCAAGGAATTTGCCGATAGCCCGGACAAGCACCAGAATGTCTCTGTGGTTTCTACCGGAGAAGCGGCCAATAACGTACTCATCACCTGCCTGAATTTCTCTTTTTGGGACAAACGCCGTAAGGTGGCGCGCCTCAAACAGGCTGGTCGTGGCGGCATCGGCAGTGTTTTTAGGAATAAAAAGGTAAAAGCCCTGGTAGTTAAGTATTCCGGCCTCCAAGTGGATACAAACGACCCCGTGGACCTGCCTACTTTGCAACAGACCGGACTCAAGCTGCACAGAGAAATCGAGATTGGCGATTCCACGCAGTGCCGTATGCACCAGGTGGGCACGGCTCATCTGATGGAGATCATGAATGATTACGACCTGCTGCCTATCAAAAACTTTAAATACGGGCAGATGCCGGAAGCGATAGGGCTGCATTCCCGGGAATTTAAGAAACTCTTTACCCAAGGTATGGCAGATGGCTGCTGGTATGGCTGCTCGCTCTCCTGCTGCAAGGCCGTGGATGGTTTCAGGCCCCGGACTGGCCCTTACAAAGGTCATTCGGTTAGTGTGGATGGTCCTGAATATGAGACTGCCGCCGGCTGTGGCTCCAATATCTGCGTATGGGATCCCAAAGACGTGGTGGAGATCAATTTCTACTGCGATACTTACGGAGTGGATACCATCTCTTTTGGCACCAGCGTGGCTTTTGCCATGGAGTGCTTCGAAAATGGCATTCTGAATCTGGAAAGAACGGGC
Organism: uncultured bacterium; assembly: GCA_964293715.1. Taxonomy (GTDB): domain Bacteria; phylum Cloacimonadota; class Cloacimonadia; order Cloacimonadales; family Cloacimonadaceae; genus UBA5456. The sequence continues at coordinate 4,840 of CAXZAB010000019.1, forward strand.
GGACTGGACCTCACCTGGGGTAATGCCGATTCCGCTTTGGAGCTCTTGCATCAGATGGCCAGAGGCGAAGGTTTTGGTATGACCGTGGGCCTGGGCACACGCCGCATGAAAAAGATCTTTGCCGAAGAGTATGGCGCTGATCCTGATTTTTTACAAGATATCGGTATGGAAGCCAAGGGCTTGGAATATTCTCAGTATATGAGCAAAGAATCTCTGGCCCAACAAGGCGGATACACCCTGGCTCTCAAAGGCCCGCAGCACGATGAAGCCTGGCTGATCTTTATGGATATGGTCAATAACCACATTCCCACCTTCAAAGACAAGGCTGAAGCGCTGCACTATTTCCCCATGTTCCGTACCTGGTTTGGCCTGCAAGGCCTCTGCAAACTTCCCTGGAACGACATTGAGCCCGCCGATAACGCCACAACCGATGAACCGGCCAAAGTTCCCGAGCACGTGCAAAATTATGTGGATATCTACACGGCTGTCACTGGAAAACCCATGGATAAGTATGAATTGATCCGCCAAAGCGAAAGAGTATATACCTTTCAAAAGGCCTTTTGCCTGAGAATGGGTGGTGGCAGACGCATAGATGATATGCCTCCCTACCGCGCTGTGGGCCCGGTTACAGAGGAAGAATACGAATCCCGCGTTGAGCGCTATGACAATCTGATGAAAGATAAAATAGGCATTGATCCCAGCGGGAAGAGCACCGCCGAAAAGATGGACATCACCCGCAAATACCGCGAAGATCAGTATGAACAGCTGGTGGATGCCGTATATGAACGCAAAGGCTGGACCAAAGCCGGAGTGCCTACCCTTGAGTTTGTGAAAAGCATAGGTATGGACCTGCCGGAAGTGGTAGAGGTATTAGAACGTTATCTTTGATTCAATTGAGAATTGAGGATTGAAAATTGAGAATGTTTGCAGGCGATTATGAGTTTTGACGTGGGGGACGGACGCTGTTCGGAATAACGACAAGACGATGATCAAATGGCAGACTTTGGCCGTGAGAGTGTGAACCAGCGCGACAACCATTTGTTGGCTTAGCCCGGCATTAACCTGCTGGGCTATAGCCATTCGTCTCGCGTCCTATCGGACTTAGGCTACCTCTGGTTAAGTCTTTATATCTAAGATTTCTTTTCATTCCAGGCAGAAAGCTATAAAGCCGCCCTAACCCTAAAACTCTAAAACCATAAAACCTTAAAACCCCAAAACCGGGCAGCTCATAGATAGAATTCCATTGACACAAAGACTAGATTCTAAAGTATGTAATAAAATATCATTTTAAGACATAGTTCAAAGGAGCTAAAATGCCATATATTTCTAATACAGATAGAGATAGGCAGGTGATGTTTGACAAAATCGGGGTTAAAGATTTTGACGAATTGATCCATGCTATCCCTGAAAAATTCCGTTTGAAAGAGGGCTTGAAGCTGGATGAGGCAATGTCTGAGCTGGAAATCACCAACAAGATCAAGTCTCAGACCTGCAAAAATATTTGCACCGCCAGCGTGAGTTCATTTTTGGGAGCCGGAGTGTATGATCACTTCATCCCTGCCGCAGTGGATGCCATCGTGTCCCGTCCGGAGTTTTACAGCGCCTATACACCCTATCAGGCCGAAGTAAGCCAGGGGACCTTGCAATTTATCTATGAATATCAAACTATGATTTGCGAACTTACCGGCATGGAGATTGCCAATGCTTCGATGTATGACGGCGCCAGTGCCGTGGCCGAAGCGATCCTGATGGCTGTGCGCAAAAACAAATTGGAAAAGGCCATCTTGCCGTCTACTCTCAATCCGGAATTCGTAAAAGTAATCAAAGCCTATACCGAAGGTTTGGACATAGAATTGCTCACGGTTCCTGCCAGTGGCGGCGTGATCGATCTGAAGGCCTTGCAAGCCATGATGGATGACACCGTAGGTTCTGTGGTGCTGCAAACCCCCAATTTCTTTGGCAATATCGAAGATGCTAAGGCAATCTCAGAGCTTGTGCATTCTTCTCCGCGCTGCCTGCTCATTGCGGCTGTGGATCCCATTGGATTGACCATTCTCAATGCCCCTGCGGAATATGATGCCGATATCGTGGTGGGCGAAGGTCAGGCCTTGGGCAACAATATGTATATGGGCGGTCCGCTCTTTGGTTTTTTTGCCACCAAAATAAATATGGCGCGGCAGATGCCGGGTCGCATTGTGGGCGGCACTCTGGATGTGGATGGTAAGCGCGCTTTTGCCCTTACATTGCAGGCTCGCGAGCAGCATATCCGCAGAGCCAAAGCTACTTCCAATATTTGTTCCAATCAATCCCTGTGCACCCTGGCTGCCACAGTCTATATGAGCCTGATGGGCCGGGAAGGCCTCAAAGAAGCGGCTATTCAAAGTGCACAAAAGGCTCACTATCTGGCCGATGAGCTTACCAAGATCAAGGGCATCAGCCTGAAATATCAGGCGCCTTTCTTCAAAGAATTTGTGATTCTGACTCCGGTGCCGGCCTCCGAAATCATCGAAAAGATGCTCCCGAAAGGAATCTATGCCGGCGTGAAATTAGCTGAGAACGAGCTGATGATCGCGGTTACCGAAAAGAAACAGAAACTTGAGCTTGATGAATATGTAAAAGCAATGAAGGAGGTCTGTAATGTCTAAGAGTATATTTGAACATTCATCCCCCGGCCGTCCAGGCGTGACTCTGCCTCCCCGGGATACCGACGTCCCGCTGGATAAGATCATCCCCCAAAAGTATCACAGACAAAGCGCAGCCCGCCTTCCTGAGGTGAGCAAGCTGGATGTGATGCGTCATTATATAGAACTTTCGCACAAGAACCATTTTATCGAAAAAGCGCTCTATCCTCTGGGTAGCTGCACTATGAAATACAATCCCAAGATTCATGAGATGCTGGCGCGCCACACCTGTTTTGCGAATCTGCATCCTTATCAGCCTGAAAGCACCATGCAAGGAGCTTTGGAGCTGCTGTATGAGCTCCAGAAAGACCTGGCCGAGGTCTCGGGCATGGCTGCTGTATCGTTGCCGGAATCAAGATCATCCAGGCCTATCACAAGTCCAAAGGCAACACTCACAAAACCAAGATCATCATCCCAGACAGCGCTCATGGCACCAATCCTGCCACCTGCCGTCTGGTGGGTTATGATGTGGTGGAGCTGAGGTCCGACGCTCAGGGACGCTGTGATATCGACCATCTGAGAGAGATTGTTGACGAGAATACCGCCGGCTTTATGCTCACCAATCCCAATACCCTGGGTTTGTTTGAGACTCATATCGAGGAGATTTCCGAGATTATGCACTCTGTGGATGCGCTCATCTATATGGACGGTGCTAATATGAATGCTCTCTTGGGCATTGTCCAGCCCGGTAAGATCGGTTTTGACATCATTCATTACAACGTGCACAAGACTTTATCCACTCCTCACGGTGGTGGTGGCCCTGGTGCCGGCCCTGTGGGCGTGGTGGAAAAACTTATTCCCTTCCTGCCTGTGCCCATGATATCCAAGGATGCGAAGGGCTATCATCTGGATTATAGTCACGAAGATACTTCCATCGGCAAGGTGCAAACCTTTTATGGCAATTTTGCCGTGCTGGTGCGTGCCTATATCTATATCAAGATGCTGGGAGCCAAGGGACTGCGTAGGGCAAGTGAAAACGCCATCATCAATGCAAACTATCTGCAGGCGATCCTCAAAGATTATTATCACATCCAGCACCTGGAATATTGCATGCATGAATTTGTGGCGGATGGAACCTGGCAGAAGAAGGAGAATGGCGTAAACACTTTGGATATCGCCAAACGCATTTTGGATAAGGGCTTTCATGCTCCCACAGTGTATTTCCCGCTGATCATTCCCGAAGCTATGATGATAGAGCCTACCGAGACCGAAGGCTTGACCTCACTGGATGCTTTTGCCACAGCTATGATCGAAATAGCTCAGGAAGCCAAGGATACCCCGGAATTATTGCGCTCAGCGCCTCACACCACACCGGTAAGACGGGTGGATGATGTGCGTGCCGTAAAGCAGCTCGATCCCATTTTCAAGATCGAGGAATAAAGACTTTTCACAAGGAGTTTTTTACATGAAAAGACTTAGCATATTGATCATGGCCCTGCTCTGTTTCAGCGGAATTTTCGCACAGAACGTGAAGCTGGGCTATGTGAATACAGACCGCATCCTCTTGGATAGCAATGAAGCGGCAGAAATCTCGAGGCTGTTCAATCTGGACCGCCAAAACTGGACCAATCAAATCCGCGAGATGGATGCTGATATCAAGCAGATGGAACGTGATTTCGAGATTCGCAGGCTCTCCATTTCGGAAGCCAGCAAACGTGAATTACAGACTCAGATCGATGCCAAAAAACAAGAAGCGGGACGCCTGCTGGAAGAATATTTCGGCGAAGGCGGACGGGCAGAAGAACGCTATCGCGAATTGATCGATCCCCTCACCAAAAAGATTCATGACATCATCACCAAGATTGCTGAAGATGAGAACTATACCATGATCCTGGACGTGAGCATGGGCGTGGTGCTGTATGCCAACCCATCTATCGATCTCACCGATCAGATTTTGCAGGAACTCAATAAAGACACCATCAAACCCACGCAGGATGATAAGTTTGAACAGCCCGGTTTCCCCGAGCAGAAGGATCCTTTTGCCGATGGTTTTAAAGATGGTTTTACCGATGACTTTGGCAATGAAAACAAACCCCCTGAATTCAAACCTTAAGCTATGAAAAGATTCACACAAAGCCTTGACCAGCAGAAGATCATAAAGATCCTTCCAGCTCTGTGGCAAGGTGATAAAGACATCGAATTGGACAACGTCTGCGAGCCTCATGAAGCAGACGAAAAATCCATCATATTTTGTGAACAAGGACGCCTGCTGGAGGCGATCAAGGCTTGTGCTGCCGGTTTGATCATCACCAATGCCGATTTTCAGAATCGCTTGGGCGACAGGCCGCTTTTGATAGTGGAAAAACCCTATCTCAGCTTTATGCTTTTGGTAGATCACTGGTTGAAGCTGGAAGCCGGAGAACAATCTTTTAAGATTCATCCCACCGCCATCATAGACCCCAGCGTACGTTTTAAGGGCGAAGTGAGCATCGGCGCTTATGTGAGCATCGGTGCCAATACCGTTTTGGGCAATGGGGTGCGCATAGCCGAAGGCTGCTCTGTGGCAAAGAATGTGGAGATAGCCTCCGGGACTCATTTGTTTCCCAGAGTCACGATCTATGATTCCTGTAAAATCGGGAAGAATTGCATTCTGCACAGTGGAGTGGTGATAGGAGCTGATGGCTTTGGCTATCAGGTTTTTGAAGGCAAACAACAAAAGATTCCCCAAGTGGGAAATGTGATCATAGGCGACGAGGTGGAGATCGGGCCCAATAGCACGATCGACCGGGCTACTTTAGGTTCCACCGTAGTTGGAAATGGTACCAAAATTGATAATCTCGTGCAGGTCGGTCACAATTGCGTGATAGGCCAGCACAGCATTCTCTGCGCTCAGGTGGGCCTGGCCGGAAGCACCATCGTGGGAGACTACGTATATCTGGCCGGACAGGTAGGCGCTGCCGGGCACATCACGATTGGCTCTGGGGCCATGGTGGGTGCGCAAAGCGGCATCGCTGCAGACGTTCCGGAAAAAGCCCGCTATTTTGGCACACCGGCTACAGACGCAATGCAGGCAAAACGCCTTGTCGTAGCGCAGAAATATCTTCCGGATATGCTCAGGGCATATCAAAAAACACTTAAGGATAAGAATAATGATTGAATACAAACACACTATTGGCTCCGAGGTGTCTTACACCGGTATCGGGCTGCATAGTGGTGAAATATCCACGATTCGTTTCAAACCCGGCGGCAGCGATGAAGGCATCGTCTTCATCCGTGTAGATTTGCCGGATAAACCCGAAATTCCTGCCGATATCGACCATGTGGTGGATATCTCGCGCGGAACCACGATCGGCCTGGGCAAAGCCACGGTTGGCACCATAGAGCACGTGCTCTCCGCCATCAAAGGCCTGTGCCTGGATAACATCCGCATTGAGATCGATGGTCCCGAAGCACCGGTGGCAGATGGCTCTCCCATCGTCTTTTTGAATCTGCTCAAGCTGGCTGGCAAAATGCAGCAGGATAGTGAACGTATCTATTTTGAGATTGATGATCCCATCAGCTTCTCCGCCCCCAATGAGAATGTGGATGTGGTGATTGTGCCTTCCAATGAACTCAAAGTGACTTTTATGATCGATTACAAGCATCCCTATCTGGGCACCCAATACACCTGGTTGCCGAATATGGATGTCTATGAAAAGGAATTTGCCGGAGCCCGTACCTTTTGCTTTATCAATGAGATATTGAAGCTGAAGGATCTGGGGCTGATCAAAGGTGGCTCGCTGGAAAACGCTCTGGTGATCGCCGAACCTGGCATTACCGAAGACGAGCTGCAGCATCTGCAGGACGTCTTTGGCTATCATAAAAAGGTTACGGTTTCTGAAGAAGGCATCCTGAATAGCCATCCGCTGAGATACCACAACGAATTTGTGCGCCACAAAGTGGTAGACCTCATCGGTGATATCGCGCTTTTGGGCATGCCCATCAAAGGACATATCCTGGCCGCCCGCAGTGGACACAAAACCAATGTGGAGCTCGTGAAAAAGCTGCGCCAGATTCAGAAAAAACAGCAGCTGCAACAGATGTACCAAAAGGACAAAAACAAAGAAGTAGTCTTTGATATCAATGCCATCATGCGCATTATCCCTCATCGCTACCCCTTCCTGCTGGTGGATAAGATTCTTGAATTTGTGCCGGGCGAAAGCATCGTCGGCATGAAGAATGTGACCATCAATGAGCAATTCTTTCAGGGGCACTTTCCCGGACATCCCATTATGCCGGGTGTGCTGATCATCGAAGGTATGGCCCAAGCCGGTGGCATTATGCTGCTCAATCAATTGGACAACCCCGAAGACTATGTGGCCTATTTTGCCTCAATCGACAACGTCAAATTCCGTAAACCCGTGATGCCGGGAGATACCCTACGCTATGAACTTACTGTGATCTCGCTCAAGCGCTCTTTGGCCAAGATGCATGGCGATACCTATGTGAATGGTGAAAAAGTGGCGGAAGGCGACTTCCTGGCCATGATTACAAAGAGGAACCAATGAGTAATATTCATCCTACTGCTATTATCAAAGAAGGCGCCGTGATCGGCAAAGATTGCCAGATCGGCCCCTTCTGTGTGATTGGTGAAAACGTGGTACTTGGATCCGGCAATGTCCTGCACAACAACGTGATCCTGGACGGATATACGACTATTGGAAATGGCAACAAAATCTTCTCTTATGCCGTGTTGGGCACAGATCCCCAAGACCTTAAATATGGGGGAGAACCCACCCGCCTCAGAATCGGAAATAACAATAAAATTCGTGAGTTTTGCACCATAAACCGTAGTGCCTTGATGGAAGAAGATACCGTAGTGGGGGATAATAATCTCCTCATGGAATACGTGCATATTGCGCACAATTGCCAGATTGGGAATGGCTGCATTATCGCCAACGTGGTGCAGCTCGCCGGACACGTCCATATCCACGATTTTGCCACGCTGGGTGGAGTCACTGCTGTTCACCAATTTGTGCATATCGGCAGCTACGCCTTTGTGGGCGGTGCTTCTGCCATCAAAAAAGACATCGTGCCCTTCTCCAGAGGACAGGGGAATCCTTATCAAACCGTGGGTCTCAATAGTGTAGGTCTTTCGCGCAAAGGCTTTAGCAACGAGGATGTTGCCGCCATCAAAGAGATCTACAATCTCTTTTACCGCAGCAAATTGAATACCAGCCAAGCTCTCGCCGAAGCGGAAAGCCTGAATCTCTCTGAATATCAGAAGCTCTTTATAGACTTCGTGAAGAATGCCGAGAGGGGTATCTCGAACTGATCTGCCCGTAGCGCTGTCTTCAGAGTTTGTGCAAAGAGTCTCTCACAGATCACACAGATCTCACAGATCAAAGGGATTATCACGGACAAAGAGCATATTAGCTAATGGATCAGATTGCGGCATTGCTGGATTGGATGCGTCCCGCGTCCAGATCTGGAGCTGTTGGATTGGATGCGTCTCGCGTCCAGTTGCAGGATTCGCCTCCTGTAGTCACTATCTCCCCTTCTGCCTTGAAAGAATCCAGGCAGGGCTTTTGAGCCCTGCGCCACAAGCTCCTATCTGCCCAAGACTCCTTCCTGGCCTTTCAAGGCCAGGCACCCTTCACCTTTTTAGCAAAGTAGTCTTTTTTACGCTTGTTACACGATCGTTTACGGAGAGCCTGATTAAATATATTCCATTTGCCACCAAAGAGCCAGATTCGTTCAAACCTGTCCAGGTCGAATAGTGTTTGCCGCTATTTTTAGATTCAGAAATGAGTCGTTTAACTAATTGGCCCTTTATGTTGTATACCTCTAATAGGACTTTACCTGGAGCATCAAGGGTATAATTGAGCTTGAGCTCATTAGTAAACGGATTGGGAGAACAGCTAATAACTGTATGAGCTAAAGAGCCGATATCATCATTGATGCCAGTAATTTGATACGAATAGATTGCAATGTTATCTTGAGCAAAGAGGTACAAGTAATTATCGTCCCAATCTATATGAATCGACGTGGAGAATTGGGGCAAGAAATAATCGTGCTGCACATATCCTGTAGGCGATCCGTTGGTGTTGTAAAAACTAATTCCGTTTTCACGTCCGATGCAAGCGTAATTTTGAAAACCGAAAGCTGGATGTCCATTATCTACTTGGAAGCTGGAACTTTCATTGTAAAAAGTACTGAAGGGAGCTAAAGAACTTGGGTTATAGAGATAAAGATAATCACCAATACCATAGATCAATCCCAGAAATGGCAATAATCCTGAAACCACTGTAGCTTGCTGCGGGTCGTTTTCGGGAAAGCCATTGTAAATGTATAAATCAAAAACTTCTTGTGCAGTTTCCACAGAGGCATATAGTTGATTGTCGACAAATGCTACCCAATTAAGTGGCATGCTAATGGTAAACCGAAATACACGCTGAGCTTGGTTATTAGTAATGAAGTATTTGTCGATCCACAGGTTTGCATTATCCACAAGATAAAAACAATCTGGCTCCTCATGGTTGAACAGCAGCATGACCTGTGAGTTTGATGATATGCTATAAACCAGAACCGGATCATGAAGATCCGAGATCTTGTATATGCGGTCATAGCTTGTGGGGCTATTCATCTGCCTCATCCTAATATAAAGCAAATCTCCCAACAGATCTATCTGACTTGTGTATCCTGGGAACATAGTAAATGCATATTCAGGGTTGTTCAGATTAAAGATGTCAAATACCGCAATCCCACTGTAAACCATAGGCTGAAGAATGAAATTGCCGTATCTGCGTCCTGCACTGGAATATGCGTTGTATTTGTAACATTTGGAAACAAATTCAATCTGGCCTTCATCGCTAATCTTGAGACAAACACAGCCATAACTAAAGTTCGGATGAAAGAGGTAGTCATTATATGCGATCATCTTTTCCACTTCGGGCAAAGTGCCCAATCCAGGAGGATAGGGACTTGAACTAACAAATTCCGGTACACCGGGGTTGGAAATGTCGTATAGATAAAATCGCCAATTATTGTTATCGTATGCGCCACAGACAAGATAGTCATTGCATGCAATCGCTATTGAATAAAACTGATGTGTGATTGTGGATGTTTGCTCCCAATCAGCAATATCCGAAATCTGCCAGATCTTGATTCCGTCTTCAAATTGAGTTCCAAGAGTAGAATCGTCAATAGCCACAAAGCTGGGGAATGTATTGACTGGATATGGTAAGCTAATATCCGTGATCGGAAGTAAACCATCCAGGGGATGAACAGTGAATACATTGAAAATTGTGGCATTATATGGCCTGGTGATAAGATATTCACCAAAGATTAGCTCGTATCGGTAATAAGCCGGATATCTATGCGTAACATTTAGGGTCGCGGGGTCTATTAGGATCAAGGATGTCAGGATTGAGCCTCTTTGTTCAAAAGATAGCAAAACATTGTTTACAATCCTCAGGTTACCATAGCCGATATTATTTGCGCCAGCAGTGATAATGCCTACAGAGACGGGATTGTAAGGATCTGAAATGTCAACCTTATGCAGTTTGCCAAAATCTGCTTGAGTCTCTGAGTATGAATCTTTCTGAATGACTGCAACGAACAGATAGTTCTGCCATGCTACAATCTCATGTACCATCCCTTCCACCCCAAAGTTTGCTATTTCGGTAAAGGTATTGGCTGTGCTATCCCATACACAAACCTGGAAGCCATAGCTATTGGGCATATATACATAAGGATATCTGATCACAGGAAGTCTATTGGTAGCCATATCAAATGAGGTATGGGCAAATCTGCTGACCTCCTGTACTTGCAAGCGATTGTTTTGTCCGTGTAGCTGATGTATAAACAGGAGGAAGAACAGGACGTAGCAATATCCTATGTTTCTGATCAAAAGGGTGCTCTTCCTCCATTTCATTTAGCTTATTTCTCTGTTTTATGCGGGAAATTTGGAATAGATGGTAATGTTAAGTACACGTAAGTAGCTGAAGGCCAAGGATCGATATATATGTTTGATTGATTTGCCGATCTCCCACCTTGCTCAACTTCAATATAAAACCTTGCTGGATACTCTAAGGGAAATTCTTCCCAACGGATTGTTTGCGTACCGCAACAATATACGGTAGGAGAAAAAGTTCGAGTATATGATAATCCCAAAGGGCCTTGATCCAGTATCATCACTTTGATAGGTCCCTGACTGTGGTAAACACCGCCTACCTCAATAATGATTGTTGATGAATAAAGCCATGCGCTCATTAACATGATGGCAATAAGCACCATCACCTTTGCTTTTGCTGTTAGTCTCATTAGATCCTCCTTTGTCATTTGCTATATCATATATATATAAGAATAGGTATTAGCCGTTTGCCAAGC
>CAXZAB010000020.1:0-15647 GCA_964293715.1 uncultured bacterium
TACATAAGTGATGGGGGCCTATAGCTCAGCTGGTAGAGCTTCCGGCTCATAACCGGATGGTTGGGGGTTCGAGTCCCTCTGGGCCCACCACTTTGTCCTTTTCATTTTCGTATCTTGCTTTATCTTATAGATTAAGGAATCATTATGAAAAACATCCAGATCATCGTTTTGCTCCTGATGCTTTTGTCATCCTTGGGAGCTACCAAATACGCGGGAGAAATCTTCAGCTTCAGCCCCGGTGTGGCAAATCAGGCCATGGGCTCCACCGGACTCAGCTTCACAGCCTCGCCTGCGGCGGGGTGGTGGAATCCAGCTCTCTTAGCCCACGATTCTGCGCGCGGGATAGAACTTATGCGCAGCGAACACTTTGAAGGCCTGCTTAGCCAAAACCAGCTCTCGCTCAGCTTCGGCAATGCTACTTCACTGAATATCAATCATTTGGCCATAGACAAAATCAAACTTACCAGGCTCGAAAACGAGGACGAAGAACTCAGCAATGACAACCGCCCTTACGTGTGGAAGACCGTAAGCAATCAGGATGTGATTTTGTCCGGAAGCTTTGCCCGCCCCTTATCTGAACGCATCTTTGTGGGTATCTCACCCAAGTTTGCCTACCGCGATCTTGCGCAGCATAGCGGATACGGGTTTGGTGCGGATCTGGGCGCTTTGTGGAATTCCGGTCAGGGACTAACGGTGGGGGTGAACCTCAGGGATTTCTTTGGTACTCAAATCCTGTGGGAAAGCGGCGAACATGAGATTGCTCTGCCCAATCTGGATATGGAAGCATCCTACGGCTTTGAGCTTTTCAAATACGAGATTCCTGTGCTACTGGCCCTCAGAGCCCAAACTTTTCCCGAAGAGCGTGGCAAGACCTCAAGCCTTAGCACCAAGGGCCTTAGCGCGGATCTGCATGCTGGACTTATGCTCAAGGTGATCCCTCAGTTAAGCCTCATGACAGGCTATGATGTGGATAGTTTTACCGCCGGTCTGGGATTGGATATCAAGTCCATGGGCCTCACTTATGCCTTCAAAGCCAAAGCTTATGACAGCTTAGGTTATACCCAGAAGATATCTCTTAGCTATTCATGGTAAAGAAGATAGCCCTTTTGGGCGCTACAGGCTCGATTGGAACCTCCTTTTTCGAAGTTTATGCCGAGCAGAAAGACCGGCTGCAGCTCTCTTTTATAGCGGCACATAGCAATTTCCACAAACTCTGCTCCCTGGCTGTCAAGCACGGCGTGGAGACTGTGGTCTTGACCGGTATCACAGATTCACCTCAACAAAAACAAATCAAGCAGGAATATCCTCAGCTCAAGCTCTATTTTGGCGAAGACGAGCTCATCCGCCTCTTGGAGAATGAGGATTATGAGATCGCCCTCAATGCCATTGGCGGATCGTCCGGAATTGAAGCTACTTTTGCCATCTTGAAACGTGGAAAACCCCTGGCTCTGGCTAATAAAGAATCTCTGGTTATGGGCGGTCACCTGGTGCAAAAGCTGAAACAGCCGGGACAGATCATCCCCGTGGATAGTGAACATTCGGCGATCTTTCAGGCTTTGGGGCAGCATCCCTTGTCCGAAGTCAAAAAGCTGATCATCACAGCCTCCGGCGGATCCTTCCGTATTTTGCCTCTGAATGAATTCGTCTCTATCACCCCGGCCATGGCGCTGAAACACCCCAATTGGGATATGGGCGCGAAAGTCACTTTGGACAGCGCCACTATGTTCAATAAAGCTCTGGAAGTAATGGAAGCGCACTGGCTCTTTGATCTGCCCTATGACAAGATCGAAGCGGTGATTCATCCCCAATCCGTGATTCACTCTTTGGTGGAATTTATCGATGGCTCGCATTTGGCGCAGCTCAGCTCCCCGGATATGAAGATCCCCATTCTCTACGCCCTCAGCTATCCTGAACGCTGGAGATCCTATCTGGTGCAGACAGATCTGCTGGCTCATAAAAACTTAAGTTTTGAGGCTTTAGAACAGGAGCGCTATCCGCTGTATTTCTTAGGACTTCAGGTAGCCCAGGCAGGCGGAATCCTGCCCACCATCATGAATGCTGCGGTAGAGGCTGCCATGCAGCTCTTTCTCACCGGGAAGATCCGCTTTATCGATATTCATCCGCTGGTGGAAAGCGCTATCCAGGATTCAGAGCAGATTCCTGATCCCGATCTTGAAACCATAATTGCCGGCAACAAAGACACCTATACCATGATTTTAGCAGAATACACCTAATAAAACATACTATTCAAACGGAGATATAATGAAATACACAGATTATGCTATCGAACAGATTTTGAGGCTTTGCAAGACCCCCAGTCCCTCTGGCTATACCAAAAAAGCCACTGCGCTGCTGGAGCAAGAACTCACAGAGCTGGGCTTTGACCCGCAGTTTTCCCGCAAGGGCTCGGTTTTGGCCACTTTGGGAGGAGAAGGCAATCCTTTGGTACTCGCAGCCCATGTCGACACTTTGGGCGCCATGGTACGTTCGGTTAAGGCCAGCGGCCGCTTGCGTTTTACCAAGATCGGCGGCTATCCTGAAAATAACATCGAAAATGAAAACGTCATCATCCATACCCGGGATGGTAAAGAATATACCGGAACTGTTTATATCAATGGCCCCGCGGTACACGTATATAAGGATTCCGGCCAGAGCAAGCGCGATGATGAAAACATGGAAATCGTGCTTGATGAAATAGTGAAAACCAAGAAAGATACTTTAGCCTTGGGCATTTCCGCGGGAGATTTTGTCTCGCTGGATCCGCGCACCATCTATACTACTTCTGGTTTTATCAAAAGCCGCCATCTGGACGATAAGGCCAGTGCCGGCATCTTGTTGGCCTTGGCCAAGCAGGTATCGGAAGGTAAACTCAAGCTTGCTCGCAAGGTTAGCATCCTCTTTACTACCTATGAGGAAGTGGGGCATGGCGCTTCTTCCGGATTTCCGGCAGATACTGCAGAGATGATTTCTGTGGATATGGGCGCAGTGGGCGATGATTTGAGCACCGATGAATACTGCGTTTCGATCTGCGCCAAGGATTCCGGCGGACCCTATGATTATGATGTGACCGATGCCATGGTCCGTTTGGCGAAAGAGCTTAAACTGCAATATTGTGTGGATATTTATCCCTTTTATGGCTCCGATGTGGGAGCTGCGCTCAGAGCGGGACACGACATCAAATACGGGCTCATCGGCCCCGGTGTCTTTGCTTCCCACGGTTATGAACGTACCCATAAACAGGCCATTGAAAATACCTTGAAGCTTCTTCAGGCCTACGTGAAGCAATGATTAATTGTGAATTGAAAATGGAGGATTGAGAATTATTGGATGTCTTGAAAATGGAGAAAGAATGAGGCATTCAAGGTTGCTGGATATCAAAATCCGCCTGGTTCAAATTCCTGCTCAGACGTCTCCAAACCTTCTAACTCTCTCAACCTTCTCAACCCCCAAAAAATAGTTCTTGCAACTGGAGCAGAAATTGCATACAGTATAAGATAAAATGTTAAAATATATGGAGAAATTATGCGAATGAGTTTGCTCGCTCTTTTAATTGCAGCCTTGATCCCGTTTGCTTTGCACGCGGAATTACCCAGCTGTTACCACAGCTACGATGAGATTAGTGCTATCCTCTTCCAATTGGAGGATCAGTATCCCGATATCGCCAAAGTACATACGATTGGCTACAGTCAGGAAGATGAAGTTCCGATCTATGCCATGCAGATTTCACAAAATGTGGAGGGAAGCTGGCAGCGCCCCGCTCTGCTTTTTGTGGGGCAGGTGCATGCGGAAGAGATTATGGGCGTGGAGCTCACTTTGAGCAATCTTACAGAGATTCTGGAACGGAGAAACCAGATGCCCTATTCCACCTGGATCAATCAATTGGATACCTGGTGGGTGCCTACCCTCAATCCTGAGGGGCACAATGTGGTAACCGCCAATCTCGATACCTCTTATCGTAAAAACAAGCGCGATCTGAACGGCAACGGTATCTTTGACTTTGACCCCCGGGTAGGTTATGATGTCGATGGCGTGGATATAAACCGCAATTTCGACTTTAACTTTGTCCATGGCGATACCCTGTGGCAGCCTGGCGGAACTGAAGTCTTTGACTATTATCGGGGACCTGGGCCAAATAGCGAAAGCGAAACTCAAGCGATCATCCGGCTTTCAGAAGAGAAGAAATTCATCTATAGCATTTGCTGGCACTCCTCCAGGAGCGGAAATTTCTCTGAAAAAATATATTACTCCTTCAATTGGAAGGATGTACGTCCCTCCCCGGACCACAATTTTGCCAGATCTATCGCCCAAGGTGTGGCCTCGCAGATTGTAAAAGAAAACGGCACCGGAAACTATGAATTTTATCCCAATGCCAGCCGCACAGGCTGTTTTCATGACTATATGTACAAGCAGTATGGCACCTTCCAATTGCTCATCGAAATGGGCACTCGCAATCTGCAGCCCCAGGAACCTCTGATGCTGGATACTTTAGCCCGCTGCAAACAGGGAGTTTGGTGGCTATTGAACCGTGCCTTGATGTTCTCCACCGCAGTGCCCTCAAGTTCTCTTTTGACCGGTAATATAAAAGATAGCTCCACAGGTGAGGCTATCGAAGCAGAGATTATCATCCAAGAACGTCATGCGCCCTGGTTCGCACCCCGCACCTCAGACCCTGAAACCGGACGCTATTTCAGAGCTTTGCCCACGGGAAATTACACCGTGCAAACCCGCAAAAAAGGTTATTGGGATGACATCAGTACAGCGGTAAGGGTCAATAACGGATCCTGGAGTTACCACAATCCTCAGCTTACCCCAAAAGAACCGGCCATCTTGCAAGGCTTAGTAAAGAGTGGGGGAGAGAATATCAGCGCCATTATGATCATCAAAGATATTCAACCGGATACTTTGGTTATTGATGGAAATTATATCCACCATGGCTATGAGGGTGAATATCCCATCGAGATTTTTGCCGAAGGCTATTATCCCTATTTGGGGCAGATCACTTTAGTCCCGGGAACTCAAAATCATGTTTTTAATCTCAGCCCAGCCGAAGTTCATTTTTCGGAAGATTGGGAAAGCGGCACGGATGCTTGGGAAATAGAAGGCCCTTGGGTCTTACAGGACGAGCTTTCTGTGTCTGGATATGCTATCACCGATAGTTGGGGAGGACGCGGGCACTATGCCCAAAATTGCGATGTGTGGATCAAAACTGTGAACCCCATCTTTATCCCTTCCAATAATTCGCCCTTACTGCACTTCGATTCACATCTTTATACGGAGTGGGATTTTGACCCCGTGACCGTGGAAGTTTCTACAGATGGTAATCAGTGGACTCAGGTTTTTGTCAAATCCGGACGTCACGATTGGTGGCAAAAGGAATACGTCAGCCTGGAGAATTATGCCGGACAAAGCATCTATCTGCGCTTCCGTTTGGTGGACCAAAGTGTAGATGATAAGCTTACCGATCCGGGCTGGACCTTGGACAATATCGCTCTCATCACCGGCAGTGCCACTGCAAACGATGATCAGAACGCTCCCGGAATACCGCAAGCAGTATTATATCCGAATTTCCCCAATCCTTTCAACCCCCAGACCACGATCAAATACTCTTTGGCCCAGGCAGAAGATGTGAAAATCGAGATCTTCAACCTCAAGGGTCAACGTGTGAAAAGCCATGCTCCCGGTATGCTAAAAGCTGGGAACCATGATTTTGTGTGGGACAGCACCGATGATCAGGGACGCGAAGTGGCCAGCGGAATCTATTTCTATCGTCTGATTTTGCCGGACTTTACCCAAAGCCGTAAAATGATCTTAATGAAATAAACCATATGTAGGGGCGGTCTCTGTACCGCCCTTACCTTTATCTACACATCAAGAGTATTCCTTCCCGTCTCTTCACATGCTCAAACCCAATCATCCCCACAAAAAACCGGCTCCCACAACGAGAACCGGTATTGTCTAATGCAAGCTTACGTATGTACTAAACTTCCATAATCTCTTTTTCTTTAGACTTTTCCACTTCATCAATCTTCTTGATCCATTCGTCAGTAATATCCTGAATATCTTTGAGGAAATTAAACTCTTCGTCTTCGCTGATATCACTGTCTTTCTGCATCTTTTTCACGCTGTCATTGGCGTCTCTGCGTACATTGCGAATGGCTACGCGGGCGTCTTCACCCAGCTTTTTCAGATCACGGACGATTTCCTTGCGCTTATCCTCGGTAAGAGGTTGAAAAGGCAAGCGGATGAGATTGCCATCATTTTCCGGGGTGATGCCTATATTGGCGCCCAGGATGGCTTTCTCGATATCGGCCAAAGTGGTCTTGTCCCAGGGTTGGACGACAATCATTCTAGCTTCCGGGATCGAGATGTTGCTGAGTTGTTTGATGGGGGTGGGCTGTCCATAATAGTTGATTTTAACATCATCCAGAATAGATGCGGTGGCCCTTCCTGTACGCACTCTAGAGTAGTTGTGCAAGAGGGATTCGAAGGATTTCTCCATCTTTTCTGTGGTAGTAGCTTTTATTGTTTGCATAATTTACCTCGGTTTTATGGATGAATAAAGGTGCCGATGGCGGCATCCTGCAGTGCAGCTTTCAAATTTGACGGTTTTAAGATGTTGAAGATCTTGATCGGCATGGCGTTATCCGCAGCCAGAGTAAAGGCACTGAGGTCCATCACTCTGAGGCGTTTTTCCAGGCAGGTCTGATAATCCGCATCTTGAATAAACTTTGCATCCGGGTCTTTCATAGGGTCTGCATCATAGAGGCCATCCACCTTGGTGGCTTTGAGCACAATATCCAGCTGTAGCTCGATAGCTCTCAGCACGGCAGCGGTATCCGTGGTAAAATACGGATTTCCGGTACCTCCTGCCACAAAGCAGATTTTGCCTTGGGACAGGGCTTCTTGCACCTTGGGCGCACTGTAATGCGGCGCTATCTTATCCAGCATAAAGCTGGAGAAAACTTTGGCACCACAACCTTTTGAGATCAAGATCTCGCTGAGGTACAGCGCGTTTTGGATGGTGGCCAGCATACCGATATTGTCCAGAGTCACCCGGGACAGGCTTTTATTGGTATGACTTCCGCCCCGGAAGATATTGCCTCCGCCCAGGACTACAGCGATGCTATAGCCCATGTTCTTTAGCTCTATGAGCTCATCGGTAAGCCGGTCGCAGACTTCGTCATCAAAGCCAAAGCCGGAAGACCCAGCCAAGATCTCGCCGCTGAGTTTCAGCATCAGGCGATTGATCTTTTCGGGTTTGAAAGTGCTTTTCATCCTTGTTTACAGGCGAATTTATTCGCCTAAAGCGTAACGAACAAAACGTGCAATCTGGATATTCTCACCAGTTTTGGTGATAGCGTCTGTGATCAGATCTTTGACGGTTTGTTTTTCGTCGCTGATGAGACCTTGCTCCATCAATGCGTGTTCGCTGCGGAATTTTCTAATGCTGCCTTCCACGATCATTTCCACAATTTCAGGGGTCTTTTTATCGAGGATGGCTTTATTTTTGGCAATTTCTTTTTCTTGTTCGATGAGTTTGGGGTCTATCCCTTCGGCGGTGATGGCCAGAGGGTTATTGGCTGCGATCTGCAGGGCGATCTCTTCGGCCAGGGCTTTGAATTCATCGGTTCTGGCTACAAAGTCAGATTCGCAATTCAGCTCCAGCATTACTCCGATCTTGCCATTAAAGTGGATGTATGAAAAGATGACGCCTTCTTTGGTGTCGCGCTGGCTTCTAGACTCAGCTTTGGATATTCCACGTTCCCGCAGATATTTGATGGCGGCATCTACGTTGCCATCAGCTTCTACCAGAGCTTTGCGGCATTCCATCATGCTCACTCCGGTTCTATCGCGCAGTTCCTTTACCATGGTTGCGGTAATCTCTGCCATTTTTGTACTCCTTGTTGTCAAAATATCTTGCTGCCTGCCGGAAATTCCAGCAGGCAGACTATGATTATTATTGTTCAGTCGCGGGTGTGTCCGCTACTTTTTCTTCACTTTCGTCAGCTTTAAGCTCTTCGCTTTTAGCTGCTTCGGGCTTCTCAGCTTTCACTGCTACAGGCTCTTCGGTTTCAGTAAGCACAGGTTTTTCCACTTTAGCTGCTTTGGGCTTTTCGACTTTGGCAACTTCAGGCTCTTTGCTCTCTGCTACTACAGCTTCTTCAGGTGCAGCTTCCGGAGCTTTTTCGGTGGTTTCAGGGCCGTCGGCACCTTCAGTGGCAAGACCGTGTCCTTCCACCACGGCATCGGCCATGATAGAGGAAATCAGGGTGATGGCACGGGTGGCGTCATCATTGGAGGGAATTACATAGTCCACAAGATCGGGATCGCAATTCGTATCCACCATCGCTACGATGGGGATACCCAGAATGCGGGCTTCATGGATGGCGATATTTTCATATTCGGTATCCACCACAAAGATGGCTCCGGGCAGGGCGTCCATTTCACGGATTCCACCCAAAGAGAATTCGATCTTATCGTGCATGCGTTTCATTTTTTGTGCTTCAAGCTTGGTATAGCTGTCCAAGGTGCCATCTGCTTCGATATCTTCGAAGTATTTCATCTTTTCGATGCTTTGACGGATGGTGGACATATTGGTCAACATCCCGCCATACCAGCGTTGGTTTACATAGAATACACCAGACTTCGCGGCGGCATCGGTGATGGCGCTTTGAGCCTGTTTTTTCGTGCCTACAAAGAGGATGTATTCCTGGCGACTTGCCACCTCTTTCAGAAATTGATAGGCTTCGTTAATGGCATCGACCGTCTGTTTGAGGTCGATGATGTGGATCCCATTGCGTTTGATGAAGATATACTGCTTCATCTTGGGGTTCCACTTGAAGGTCTGGTGGCCAAAGTGCACACCAGCTTCCAGAAGTTGTTTCATAGATACAACGGACATTTGATTTCTCCTAATCTACGGTTATAGTTTCCAACCAAAGGATATACGCAATTCAGAGGGGCAATATTTCCCCTCACCGCCTTGCAACTCGCTTTGGTGGTTTATTTTGGCATCTTGGCCAAGTTTGTGTCTTGCTTTGCGAAAGCTCTTCATCATCTTGGAAGGGGAATGAATTCCCCCATAAACCAAAAGATTAACGTTTTGAGAATTGGAATTTCTTTCTGGCTTTCGGTTGTCCGGGTTTCTTGCGTTCCACCATACGGGGGTCGCGGGTAAGAAATCCTTGAGATTTCAGAATCGGTCTCAGCTTTTCATCATATTCCACAAGTGCACGGGTAATGCCCAGACGGATCGCTCCGGCTTGACCGGAAAGACCGCCACCTTTGACATTTACATACACGTCAAAGCTGTCTGAAAGACCTACGGTCTTCAGCGGCTGTTCCACTACCATTTCCAGGGTTTCTCGCTGGAGGTATTTCTTCATTTGCACTTTATTGATGATGCGCTTGCCTGTGCCGGGGGTTATACGTACCCGGGCTGTGGCAACTTTTCTTCTTCCTACGGCATCAAAATTTTGCATACTCTATTTGTCTCCTTACAGGCTAAGTTCCACAGGTTGTTGCGCAGAATGGGGATGCTCCGTACCTGTGTAAACTTTTAGTTTTTTCATCATTGCGCGTCCCAAGGTATTTTTCGGCATCATGCCTCTTACGGCATGTTCGATAATACGCTCTGGATGCTCTTCTAATATCTTAGCATACGGGATTTCTTTCAGTCCACTGGGATATCCACTAAAAGATTTATAAACCTTTTGCAGGGCTTTGAGGCCTGTTACACGAACTTTTTCGGCATTGATTACCACTACGTAATCTCCGGTATCCAGATTCGTTGCAAAATATGGCTTATTTTTACCACGCAAAATTGTGGCAATCTTAGAGGATAATCGACCAAGAGACTGTCCCGTAGCATCTACGACATACCAAGCTTGGGTGATGTCGCTCGGACTGGGAGTGAGGGTCTTCATTGATTCTCCTTTACGAATTTTATACATTATGCCAGAATTTTGGATATACAGATGGTGTCAAGAAAAAACGTAGTCAATTGAGAATTGAGGATTGAAAATTGCGAATTATGGAGGTCATTTTAAGTGTAGCGGCTTCATGACTTTCAATCTTATGAAATCATTGGGCTATCTGGAATGGCCTTTATTCTTGAGCTACCTTTAGTAATTCTATAAAGAGGGGATCAAGATATTTGCCCAGGTTTTGTTTACGGACGGTTTTGTTGAGTCTGGCAGCATGGTTGGCCGAACCATAAATATTGCCCATGTAAAAGCCCAATCCTGCCACTGCCAGGGCTGATTCATATCATCTCAAAATCTACAGGGCTTTAAACATGAGCCCGAATCCAACTATAAAACCTGTGAAAGATCGGAAAATGTAGTGCCCACGAAAAATAGAAGTCTCTGCAGGACAGCTATATAACTACTCAAAGTGGTAAAGTTGGGTTAAACTCATAACGAAACTTAGAAGTCTTATATTGTCAAGAATTATCTGTTTTGGCATTCCTCCATTTTTCACAAAAGCCTAATTATGGTATAGTCGTTGGTTTCATTTTAAATTGCCTCGCATGTTTATAGCTTGAATACTTTTAACCATGGAATTATCTTTGTTTAGCTGGAAAGAGAGCTCTTTGCAAACCTTCCGTTAATGGCCTGTAATGGCTTAATCAGACGGGAGGTCTCGCAGTAACGTCGTCCTGCGCTACGGTGCAAGTCATACGGCAGAAATATCCGGATATTCAGGACTGATCTGTAGCGTACAATCATCTAAGGTCATAGAGCTGCCTGAATCTATTTACTATCTCCTGCAGATTGATTCGTTTAATCTTATAGTTCGTAAGATTAATTGTCATGTCTTTCTCCAATAGATCAAAGTACTCGGCCAGGTCTTCTTTTACGGACTCCGGAACCTCTATCTTCAGATCTGGTTCGAGCACAGGAAACAACCAGAAAATATCACTCTTATGTTATTTTATATTCTTGGAATCTATGCTCTGTTTGTTTGCCTTCCGTTTTGTCATATCCAGCCAGGCTTTGGCTTTTAGAATGATGATATACTCTGCTTTTAAACAGGATAATCCATCAATATCTATTCTGCCTTTCATCATCAAGTAAAATAGCAGACAAAGACGACAGATCTTCTTCTACAGGGATTGGCGTAAAACTGCCTTGCCCTTCGTAGCTAATCCCGTCGGGGATTCTGGAAAACAGTTCGATGCATTTGGGATAGTTTTCAGCTTCGGGTTTATCAAATCGATAGTACTTTCTCTCGTTCTGGCTCTGAAATCTGCTGCCATATTTCCCTTGGCGAATAAAATCCCAAAATGCCCTTACAAAATCTGGTGTCAAAGCTTCTACTATCAGCACAAGATCCAGATCAACAGTTGCCCTGAATTCTAAGCCGGATTGAGCCATGACTTCAGAGCTTGCAGCTCCACCAATCAGTACATATTTATCCTTATACCCGGCAAAGTGATTTCTAAATGTAGCCAATCCTCTTACCACTTGATACCTCCCATCATTTTATCCAACGAAATCTGGACTCGTTCATCGTGATTTTCCTTTAAACTTAAATATAACGATAAGGGATCCACTATATCTTCCTGCATGATCAGCTTGGGGTCGTATCGCCATATCTGTAGGCTGTTTATACGGTCTGTCAAACCCTCATCTTTATCGATCTCTATCATATTCTGATTATTCTTTGCAATTGTGCTGGTTGTAGCGTATGTTACAGAATCACCTGCATCAATCATGCTATACTTGGCAAGTGCTGAGATGCCGGCTACACAATATGGGATTTTTTGAGAAAACTGAACCCATATAGATCTACTTACTGGATTAATCATGAAGGGTAGGGCTTTCTCCCATAATTCTCTTCCTGTATAAAGCCAGCGAATAGGTCTTTCTTTCCAATTCTCCCCTTGGCTAACAAAGCCATGTTCAAGCAGTTCATTAAATGCCCTGGACACGCTCATCGCACTATAGCTAAACTGCTTTGCATATTCTGAAGCGGTAATAAGATCGTAATCTCTATTTAACAACGTTCTAAACAGGACAACCTGTGTGACTGGACGCAGGTGATCCCTTTTGCTGCTTCTCTTATGATATTGCTCTTTAAAAGAAATGCCCAGTTTTGGTAAATATATCTGATTATCGGGGATGATAAAGGCCACACGATGTTCAACCAGTGTGCGTCTAAGGCTAACACTAATCTGGTTATTCAAAAATACTGCCTTGTAGCCAAATCTGCTTTCAAGTTCCTGGGAATGTAGCTTCACTATTTTTCCTGATATCGCTTTTCTGCCCTCAAACAACAGATAATTTACCTCATTTAGCATAAGTTCATAAAAGCGGTAATGCTCTGTGTAAAGATAGGGCAATTTCGTTGACAAATCTATCGGGTTTATCTTTACAACAAGGTCCAAAGAACCTTCCAGGTATCGCTTTGTCTTTAGTATAAGATCATCCATGGCTTCCTCTCACTAACATAATTTGGTATCACTAACATTATAATTGTTAATGAGCGAAAAGCAAGTTAGTGATTTGATATTCATCATATTGCTGGGAAATGCTCTTTGTGCTAAAAAGCATGTTTTTAAGCACAGCTGCGGACGATGCACCTGCCCTCTTGTCATAAATAATCTTCCACGGGACTTCAATAAGCCGGATTCTGTATCCCGGCAAGCCGGGACTGATGTCTATCCCTCTGGGCCAAAACTCACGCTTTGGCTCAAGCTGCCTACCCGGAAGCGGTGTGGGCACACCATTGCTTCCCTATTTGGCATTGCACCGGATAAGGCATTCCTGGCTGCCACTGTCGCCAATGGCACCGGTGGTCTCTTACACCACCATTTCACCCTTGCGTGACACCCGAAAGTATCACGCGGTTTGTTTCTGTGGAGCTGGCTCTGCATTGCTGCAGCTTCCCGTTAGGAAGTATCCTGCCCAAGGTGTCCGGACTTTCCTCTGTGCTGACGGGCACAGCAGACATCTTTCGTTCCCGTGGAAGAAACTGTTTCTTTCGTAACGCTGGCTTCAGAGTTTGTAAAAACCCCGTACTACTCTAAGAAGAAACGAGAAGCTAGCCGGATTGCAGACGTCTCGTCTGCAGAGCACGGGACGTGCTCCCTTTTTCAAGCCTGCTCCTCTTTTCTCAAGGCCTGCGGCCTTGTTCGACGCGAGACGCATCGAATCCAGCATTTTTTCAAAAGCTCTGAAGTCAGCGTTACTGTAGTGAAAAATTCGTCAAGTTAAAGATATTTTAACATCTCCCGATCCATCACGCCAGCATAAAGTTCGATAAAGGGTTTCACGGGGCTGATATTGATCTTGGGGAAAAAGACTTCTTCCACCTGGAAAAAACCGACGGAGGCATTCATCTCTACTTCGATGCGGATGGGTTTTTCCTCGCCCTTTTTGATGCGCACTTTTTGGATGGCACTGGCTGAAGTGCGGTGAATATCTCCAATGCGCGGTTTGGTGGAAAGCATAGCCGGGATTCTGGCTCTGCCTTTTTCCATATCACTGCCATCTCCGATGAGCACCAATCCCGCTTCCAGAGAGTGGATGCTCTGGTTTGCCATATGTCCGAAGATACCTTCGATGGCGATGGATTTGATGGCGGCTTTGGTATGATATTCATCTTCTTTGTGGGTGGCAGCCAAGATCCTGTCGATAAAGGGTACAGCGAGCTGGATGCTAAGAAATTCATGCGAATCCCGCGCTACGCTCATGCCTATGTCATGCATGAGGGAAGCCATGATTATGCCCATCAAAGAATCGTCGGCGGTGCCCGCTTTTTCTTTTTCCAAATTCATCAGGATGCCGGCTTCATTTAAGAGCTGGAACATCTTGATCGTATTCAGGGCAGCCGTGCGCACGTGCACAGGGCCGTGGTCATTGAAGCCCAGGCGTTTGATCGAAACTATATTGGCGTATTCCTGCATGGCTTGGATTTCGGGATCGGAAAAGATCAATTCTGCAGTTCTCAGAGATTTCCCGCTCAGGAGTCTGAGGATTCTGCGCTCCAATTGCTGTTGTTTTACTGATTTATTCATAGTAACTCCTCCTTCATTTATGGAAGGCTGTGGTGTCTGTTCTTGTCTGTAAGCTTTTCGCATTTTTGTGTCCTGTTTTTAGTTTTGCGGGGGGATAAGATCCAGGATTTCATCCGGCAAACCCAGAATTTTGGCAATTTTAAGTGCATTCATAGGCACAGATTTGCTGGCAGAAACGCTGATCAGACTGTAGTCCATAGCGCTGGCCAAGGCGATCAGCCTCTTGTCCAGATTATCATCTTTGTGGTGATCAAAGCTGCTGTCAATGCCTTTGATCTGATATTGGCTCACCATTTTGAGTGTCGCCGGAGCGCTGAAATGGGTGGCGGCGATAGTGCTGTGTGGGCTTTGCACCAGGTAAGAGATCACGGCTGTGGCCAAGGCTTCGCCTTCCCGCGGATTTGTGCCTTTGGCAAATTCATCCAAAAGAAAGAGTCCGCGTCCGCTCTGCTGCAGGGCTCTGGTAAAATCTACCACTTCGGCGCCAAAGGAAGAGAGGCTATCCGTCTGAGTGGCATGGTTGTAATAAACAAAATCATAAAGCGGCATCGTTGCAGATTCAGCGGGCAGGGGGATGGCTTTTTTGAGCAGGAAAGCGCACTGAGCCAGGCACTTGAGGATGCTGGTTTTGCCGCCCATATTGGGTCCGGTGATGAGGTTGGCTGCCTTGTCAAAGCTGAGATCCAGCTTCTGATAGGGTCTCTTGTTCGCTTCCAGGCTGAGCTGCAAAGGTAGATTGCGTACTCCTTTGAGCTTGATTTCATCGCCCAAACGGGGAATGCAGCAGTCATAACGCAGGGCAAAATCTGCCAGAGCGTAGTCCCAACCCAGCTCTTTTACGGTTTGCACAGCCTCGTTCAAAGCGGGATAATGCTCTGAAATCTTGTTTGAAAGTTGCACTAAGACTTTGTCTTCCTCGCTGCTGAGGGCCTGGTTAGTTTCTGCGATCTGTCGTTTCATCTCATTGGTCTCATCGTTGTCAGCTAAGGTAAAGCCAAGATTGGCAACGCTTTCTCTGTTCAGAACGAAGTATTTGCTGTCGCTGATTTTATTGATCAGATCATGCTGTTGACGGGAGAGGACAAATTCCTCTTTGAGCTGGGGCAGATCCAGTTGCTTTCTGGCTTGGTTGAGTAGCTCATGGCGCTGGTGTTTGAGTTTTAGACTATGGGTTTGCCTTACTTCATCCAGCTCGGCGAGTTTTTTGCTATAGGCTACGGACAGCCGGAAATAAGGGATTTTGCCGCCATCGGGGTCCAAAAGTTCAAAAACTTCGTTCAGATCCGGGATATCATAGCTCAAGACTTCTGTTTCGATCATGTAGGCGCGCAAGGACTGATAGTGCCAGACGAAGCTTTTGAGCTCGAAAATTTCGTGGATGCTGAGCTCCGCATTGTGATAGGCAGAAGGATTCAGCTCTGCAATATGCGCCAGCAGGCTTTCCCATTTGGGGCGCTTTTCGGCCTTGAGCTTGCCCAAAAGTAAGGCTCGTCTTTGATAGGCTGCCTTGATTTCATCGTCGCCTAAGCGCTGACGGCGAAGCTTGTTACGCTTTACTGTGGCGATGAAATCCGAGGGGACTTCTATCAGGTCAAAAATCTTATCCAGGCCCAAAAGCCCACTA
>CAXZAB010000021.1:0-15589 GCA_964293715.1 uncultured bacterium
CATTTTCAGGATTGGGCGGCAGTTAAGTTGGAATTGGAAGAGGAACGTCAGGATCTTTTGAAGGAATGGAAAAATATATCTAAAAAACCGTGAGGTTTTTTGTACATTATAAAAATAGGGTGGACATCGCGTCCACCCTATTTTCTTTTATCTATTAGAACTTCAGGTTTTCAATTTGCAGAGGGCTCATCATCAGAACGCGGTCCTGATCATAATCCTTCCACATTTCGTATAACTTCAGATATTCGGAGTTCAGGTCTTCGAAGGCCTGCAAAGAGCCAACCTTCATCAAGTTTTTGGTATCCAGATTCACTGTAATGCCACTTTCTTGGGAAGTTGCATCCACAAGACGAATTTTGCCTTTGATGCCTGTGATTTCACGCATATGTTGCTCGGCTACATCCAGACCACCCAAATCGTCCACCAGACCATTTGCCTTGCCTTGAGCACCGGTCCAGACTCTTCCCTGGGCGATGGCATTCACTTGGGCCACACTGAGGTCTTTACGCCCCGCAGCCACTTTGGCCACAAAGTCGTCATAGGTATATTCGATCAGGTCGATCATGATTTGCTTTTCGTCTTCAGTCCAGGGACGTGACAAAGAGCCTAAATCTGAGTGCTCACCCATCTTGACCGTGCTCCAATTTACCTTGATTTTCCTAAACATCTCGCTGGCATTGAAGGCGAGGCCGATCACTCCGATGGAGCCGGTAAGAGTGGCAGGATTGGCGATGATGCGATCTGCATTGGCAGCGATATAATATCCGCCACTCGCAGCCACGCCAGCCATGGAAACCACCACCGGCAGTTTGTTTTCGGTTTTGGCCAGATAAAGCTCACGCAGAATGATATCCGAAGCCTGAGCGCTGCCCCCACCGCTATCCACACGCAGGATGATGCCTTTGTACATGGAGTTCTTGCGGGCTTTACGGATGATGTCCACTGTGGTTTGATGAGCAATCTTTTGCCCAGGAGTGCCTTTTCCCATCACGATATTGCCACTGGCATAGATCACTGCAATTAAGTTTTCTTTGGGATGTGACCAATCATAGGAGCGGTAATCCGTCAATTCTGATTTGCGGGATTTAAAGTTAAAGTCTGCTTTAAGTTTCTCACTCAATTCATCCTGATAAATGATTTCATCTACCAGACCCAGATCTAAGGCGGGCTGGGCGATCAGATACGGACCTTCATCAATGATGGTTTGCAGATTCTTGCGTAGTTTACCCTGGCGGCCTTCATTGATCTGCGCAAGCATTTGATCATAGATACTTTGGAGAAGAGATTCGTATACTTCGCGTTCGGCCTCGGTCATCTCATTTTCGCTGAACATATTGCCGGCGCTTTTGTATTTATGGCTGCGGAAATTGATGGGCTCGATCCCCAGGCTGGTGAGCATGTCCTTAAGATATGGACTGGTGATGGAAATGCCTCTGAGATCCAGGCTGCCCATGGGATTCAGGTAGATTTTGTCCGCAACGCTGGCGGCAAAGATATAGCTGCCATTAGAGATATTATCGTAGTAGAAACTTAAGGTTTTACCGTTGGCTTTGAAATCTTTAAAGGCAGTGACGAGTTCCTGTTGCAAGCCAAAAGAAGTGCTGAAGGAAGGATTGATCAGCAGGATGCCTTCTACCTGCGGATCGTTTTTGGCCTTGTTGAGCTCGTCTGTGATTTGTTCTAAGCTGCGGACGTTGCTATCAAAGATTTTGAAGGGACCCAGTTTGTATTTGGGAGCCTTGAAACTCACGACTTCGCCTTTGGCTGGCATCACGTACCATTTTGGGGATTTGAGGCCCAGGAAAGGCTTGAAATTCAGATTGCTGGCATGCACATAGGAGTAAGCATAATTGTTGTCTTTTTTGGCTCTGACCACTGTGCCTACTTCCGAAGTAACGACACTCAGACCAAAAGAGAGCAGAGCTGTTTCTTCTTCAAGATTGTAGGTGGCACCAAGCTTTACTCCATCTACGATCTGGGTATTGATGCCCAGGATGGGTTTCTTAAACTCATAATCTGTACCACCCAGCTGGGAATAATTGACATCGGCAGAAAGCTCCAAACGATAGTCCGCTATCTTATCCGTAAGAGCAAAGGGACGCAGGGCTATTCCACCCCGATAAAAGGGTCTGTCTTTCAAGGGATTATCCCAGGTAAAGGCAAAAGAGCTAAAGTCCCAGGGGCGGTAGGTCACGCCGGAACGGAAGGTACCATATTCGGGTTCATTTCCCAGGAATCTAAAGTTTGTCCCCACATAAAGATTGGGCAGGATGTGGGCAGGCAGCAGCTCAAAGCCCGTGGCAAACGTGTGATAGCTTTTGCTATGATCTCTTTCATAAACATAAGATAAGCCTTGAGACATGAGCATCAGCCAATAGTGTTTGATAAATTGACCTTCATCGGCAAGATGCACCAGGCTGAGCCCGTTTGCATTACCAGTGCCGATCAGTGAGGGGTTTGCAAAGGGGATAAAAAGATTGTCGATCTCGGCGATGGGGAATTCTTGCCAGCCCAGCTGCATGGGGTCGGGAGCGGTTTGCGCAAGCAGACTGCCGCCGATCAGCAGAAGGGCAAAAAGCAGAAGCAACTTAGCTTTCTTCTTCATTTGATATCTCCTCGTGTAATTTATTTTAGGGATAGTTTGGTAGGGTGAGGCTTAATATTACGACCTGCCTGTATTTGTCAAATGATTTCCTCGTCTCCATATATTATACACTGAAATTGAGCATAGAACTGCTGCGCCCAAAATTCATCTCCACGCGCATGAGGAAGGCTCTCTGCCTCGGCCTTCTGGACCAATAAAGCAGGCTTATCCAGCCTCAGAACCAGATCAATCAGCTGCTTAAATTTGGGCAGATGCGAGATCTCATCTTCGTCATTTTTCCCTAAAGGGGTGGCGTTTATGAGTAGGTCATAAACCTGATCTTTAGCCGCTTTAAGCTGATATTTGTCAATCAGAAGCCTGGCTTTTTCCTTGTTTCGGGAGAGCAGACTTACATCTGTAAAAGCTTGCCGGGCTAAATGCTGGATAAAGGCTTCGGCACAATCTCCGCTACCATGGATGAGGATCTTGGCATCCTTCTTGATTTCGAGCTTTAGCATGTGCTTCTTCAGGGCAATAAGATCGGTATTTTGGGAGAAAACATACCTGTCCAGTTCGGGATGATAGGTGTTATGTAAGTGTTTGTGATCCAGCAACTGAGCGGTGTTTATAATGGGCTGATTGCTTCTTAAATACTCAGCCATGGCCTTTTTATGAGGACTGGTAACGGCTATGCCTGCCAGATTCACTTTACCATGCAAGAACTTGATCAGATCTACTGCTTCCGGCAAATCCCCTGCAGGCACGGGCAGATATACATATTTGAGCTTTTGATTGATAAAATATTCATTAGCCAAACAGATGGAGCCACTTTCGTTGACCTGCTCTCCCCCGATGATGGCGATACATTTGTGATCTTCTTTGAGTGCGGACATCCAGATGGGCATCAATCTCTCAAGGTCCGGCTGCCCAGCCGAGGTAGGCTCTCCCGTAGCAGCATAGACCCCATCGGAATTGAAGAGAGCATAAAAGCCTCTCTGAAAAAGTGCCCATTTCCCCATCGCATTAAAGATCACCTCGCGCTCCTGCACTTTAGAAACCAGAGCCGAAGTAGCCAGGATCTCGGCAAAGCTCTTTGCGTTCAGAATGAGTTTGTAGACTTTCGCCTCTTGAGGATGCTCCAAAAAGGCTTTGATCTTCTCCTCATCGTATTCATCCAGGTGGGTAGAGAGGATGAGCCGCTCCGGCTTTACCATGTCCGGAAATTCCCCCAGTTGCATAACATCCAGATCTATCAGAGCTTTGCTGGACAGCATATCCTGCAGCATGGTTTGGGTGAAATCGCTGCCCCGGTAGGTGAGGATGCTGTTTTCAGGGAAAGTTTTGAAATCTGTTTCTTGCCAGTTTGTACTAAAATCGAGCCGGTATTCATAGTGCAAGGATCCAACAGGACCTTTTACGATGCTGTCAGAGTCGCGGTAGGGGATACATAATACTATCATGTGTCTGATATCCTTAATGTAAGTTTGATGAGGTCTTGGATGAGCTGCTGGGGCAGATCCAAATTCTCGGCGAGCTTTGCTGCCTTGTTTAAAATCTCCTTCTCCCGGGCAGGGTCTTTGGGAGGAAGCTGGTTTTGCTTCTTGAAAGTCTTCACCTTGTGCACGATCGAGCGCCGGCGCCAAAGTAAAGAGATGAATTCTTCGTCTATTTTGTCCAAACTTTCTCTGAAACTGGCCAGGTCTGCCGCTTCGCCTGTGATCAATCTCTGATATTGGATGGCATCGGCCAGACAGATCTGCAGCATAGCCTCCACCACTGGAATGAGACGGGGCAAATGGCATACGTCATGCCGCCCCTGAATGCTGATCTGACGTAGCTTGCCGGCTTTATCCATAGCCTCTTGAGGGATGCTGATGGAAGAAATGGGCCGGATGATGAGCTCAAAGACGATGTCCTCTCCATTTGATACTCCGCCCACGATGCCACCATGATGGTTGCTGGCCAGTTTCCCTTCGGCAAATTGATCGTTGACTTGGCTGCCCGGCTGGCGGGCCAAGTCATAGCCATCACCAAATAGGATCCCCCGCACGGTGCCGATAGAAAACATAGCTTTGGCGATGTTGGCGGAAAGCTTTTCATAGATGGGATCGCCCAGGCCAAGCGGGATGTTTGAAGCGCGCACGTGCAGGATTCCACCCAAGCTATCGCCGGAGTCCTTGATTTCACCCAAGTATTTGATCAAATCCGGATAGGTCTCAGGTTCAGGCCAGTGAAAAGGGTTATTTCCTGCCGGGGCAGTTTTTGCAGCCTTCATCTCGCCTATTTGTATACTGGTAATTTCAATCTTGATATCTTTCAGGAGACTTTTGGACAGATCGGCTGCGATCACCCTTGCCAGACTTTCCCGGCCCGAAGCTCTGCCTCCTCCGCGATAGTCATAGATCTGATATTTCTGAAACCAGGAATAATCCGCATGCCCAGGTCGAAAGACATCCTTCAGCGCTTCATAGTCAGCGCTTTGGGCATCGCGATTGCGCACAAGCACGCAAAGTGGCATACCGGTGGTTTTCCCCTCAAAGACGCCACTGCTGACTTCCAATTGATCCGTTTCGTGACGGGGTGTGCTGAACTCCCCCCTATGGCTCCGCCTTTTGAGCGCCTCACAGAGCTCAGCGGAGGGAAAGTCAAGATTAGGTGGGGGACTGTCTATCAAAAGGCCTATCGCAGGCCCGTGAGACTCCCCAAAAGTGCTGATTCCAAATAAGTGAGAAAGCCTATTCGAGCGCATCGTCGGAGATCACAATCTGGCCGCTAAATTCTTCATAAAGCTTTGCCAGATGGCGCATCAAGAAGTATTCCCGCTCCATCTGTTGTACATGGGTGGCCAGACTCTCCTTGATATCCTCAAAGGGAATGAGGCATTTGCACCTGCGATCGGTAAGCATCAGAATGTGACTGCCCATAGGAGTCTCAAACGGCTTACTGACTTCACCGGGTTGCATAGAAAAAGCCACTTCTTCGATCTCCGAAAAGAGCTTACCACGAGGGAAATAGCCCAGATCTCCACAACATTCATTGCTGGGGCAATCGCTGCAGCTGGCGCAGATCTTCTTGAAATCATCTTCATCATGAATTTGTTCACTGAGGTCGGTGATCCTTTCCATGGCGTCTTCACCTTTGATCAGAATGTGGGAGCAGCGCACCATCTCTTCACACTCAAAATTGTCGATTTGCTCTTGATAAAACTCCCTGAGCTTTTCTTCCGGGATGGGCATATCGTCAGGATATAGGCTTGCTACATATTTGCGAATGATGATGTTACGCCGGATGAGCAGTTCCATTTCCTGGGCATTCATATCCTGCAGCACACCCTGGGGTAATCCCATAGGCTCATCTTCATCCAAAAGCTGCATCAAGGCGATATCGAACTCTGCATCCGAAACTTTGAAATCCAGCTGGTTTGCCTTTTCCAAAAGCATACAGCGATCTATAAGGCGTTTTAACGCCTGTTCTTTGCTGCCACCGCAGGCCATTTCGCGGGCTAAATCTTTATCTGAGATTTCGTGGCTTACTACTTTTGCTATGATTTGCACATGTCTCCCCTTGCTGTTCTGAGGTATCAGATCAAAAAAGGTCTGATAACATCAGATAAGTTAAAGCTATGTGACCCTGTTGTCAAATCAAATCTCTGTTTACGATACCAGGTAAGCTGTCTTTTGGCATAATTGCGATGATGTTGCGCAGCTTTAGCGCCGGCTTCCTCTAAAGATGAATCGCCTTCAAAGTAAGCCTTAAACTCTTTGTAACCTAAGCTGTTTAGCCCGGGATCAGTCCACTTATAGCCACGCTCTAAAAGCCCTTCAATTTCACCGATAAGGCCTGCTTTGAGCATATTCTGCAAACGTGAATTTATTTTTTCATAGAGCGTCTGCCGCGGTGAGTTTATCAAAATACGATAGGCTTCATAGCGAGGCTCGCGCTTTTGCTGAGCCCAGTGCTGCGACATACTCATCCCGGTAGCCCGAAATATTTCCAAGCCCCGTAAGATACGTTGAGGATCATTGGCGCTCACCTTGTCTGCAAAATCAGGATCAATCTCGCTGAGCAGATTATGCATGTGCTCCGAGCCCTTTTCGTCCATTTCCTTTTGCAATCCTGCCCGCAATCCGGGCTCCAAAGGAGGATGCTTAAAGAGCCCTTCCAACAAGACTTTCACATATAAACCACTGCCCCCGCAGATGATGGGTATTTTGTCCCGGGCCTGAAGCCGCTCAATGATGCTATCCGCAGCTTGGGCAAAAAGACCGGCATTATAACTCTCATCCGGAGTGATGATATCGATCAAATGATGTGGAACAGTCCGCAGCTCCGCCGCAGTAGGTTTCGCCGTGCCAATATCCATATACTTATAGATTTGCCGCGAATCGCAATTGATGATCTCAGTATCCAAGGCCTGGGCTAATTGGAGGGCGACGGCAGTCTTACCGGCTGCGGTAGGCCCCTCAACGGTGATGATCATAATACCCGTTTAAATTTCTTTTCAAAGTCCAGCAGACTCATCTTGACGATCAGAGGACGGCCATGAGGGCAGAAGTAAGGCACCCGGCAGGCAAAAAGGTTATTGATCAGAGCCAGCATCTCTTTGCGCGTCAGCTTTGTATTCGCCTTGATGGCAGCTTTGCAGGAGATAGATTTTGCCAGAGAATCCCGGAAGTCACTACTCACCTGCATCTCGGTCTCCAATTGCTTTAAGATATCGATAAAGACTTTCCCACCCTGAAAATCGCCCAGTTCGGCCGGTATTTCCTCAATTACTATAGAATCTCCACTGAATTTCTTGAGCATAAAGCCTATCTTTTCGAAGATCTCCCAATTTTCATCCACCAGGTCTTTGATCTCGCTGGCAATATAGGGCGGGATATCGATCACCAGAGGGATAATCAGCTTTTGCCGGGTCGCCGGCGCTCCGCTGGTGCGATGGATCAGCTTCTCATAGAGGATGCGTTCATGCGCCGCATGTTGATCGATGATCACCAGGCCATCTTCCACCTGCACAAAGATATAGGTGTTGTGCAATTGCCAGGGATTGATGTATTCCTCTTCGTTTTGCAAGAGCAATTTGTAAGGGACAGTGTCATTGGGCAGATCAGGCAGGATTTCCAGCTGATCTTCACTTTCAGACAAATGCGGATTCACGATGGGAATATCCCTATGTTCTTCCTGGATCGGCTGGCGAAAAAGATCGTCCTGAAAGAGATTGGCGTGTTCCTTTTTGTATTCGGCATAACGGGGAACATCCGCCTTTTGCACAAAGATATCGCGCTCCAGAGCACTGGGACGCTCTGAGCTGGGCGGATTCAAAAACTTGGCCCGGGCGGAAGCAAACTTTTTGTCTTCATAGCGTGTCAAAGCCATGGACAGAGTCTCAAAGATCATCGAGTGCACTTTCTGATTTTCGCGGAAACGCACTTCATTTTTTGTGGGAGAAACGTTCACATCGATCTGGGTAGAAGGCACATCGATAAAGAGAATATAAGGTGGGGTGCTGCCCTTCATCCAGACTCTGGTCTTCACCACAAAAGGTTCATAGGCACTTTTAATGCTGTGCCTTACGGTCTTGTCGTTGATAAATCTGCCATTGATAAAAGTGTAGCGCGCGTCGATCAGCTTATCGCCCCGTTCCTCCAAACCAAAGATATAGCCGCTCACAGAATATTCGCCGGAAGTTCCGGACACCGAAATTATGTCATCCGAAAAGAAGTCCGAACCGAAGATCTCACTCATGCGCTGATTGCGATCATCACTGGCGATATAATTGAGCCTCTCTTTGCCATTGGCGATGAGCTTGAAGCTGATTTCGGGATAGAGAATGGCCTGGTAATGAAAGTATTTGAGGATATGCCTGAGTTGCACGTTATCCGTGCGCAGGAATTTACGGCGGGCAGGCAGGCCTTTGAAAAGACCGCGCACCCAGATGGTGGTTCCGGGATTGGATGAGGTTTTTTGTACGTCCCTCAGCTTGCCGTCGTTCATATCAATGCGCACTGCGGTTTCCAGATTGCGACTGCGGGTGAGCAGGGTGAAATTTGACACAGAGGCAATGGAGGGCAAAGCCTCACCCCTAAAGCCCAGAGAGCTGATATGAATAATGTCGTCCACATTGCGAATCTTACTGGTGGCATGGCTTTCCAGAGCCAGCATGGCATCATCCGGCTCCATCCCGTCCCCGTTATCGATCACCTGGATCAGCTCTTTCCCGCCTTTTTCGATGATCACAGTAATCACAGTGGCACCCGCGTCAATGCTGTTTTCCACCAGCTCTTTGACTACAGAGGCCGGACGTTCTATCACCTCGCCCGCCGCAATTTTATTGCGCACGTTTTCAGAAAGTATATTGATCTTTGCCACTATTTTAGTACCTGAAGACAGAGCCGTTGGTAAATTCACGGATGATGGAATTGTAGGGCACCTGTGCATCTTCGATATCATCGCAGTGCGAGAGCAGGCGCAAGAGTCTGCGGGACTCCGTATAGGCCGAAGAAGTGGTGGGAACGTGGTGCAAGACCTTCCAGGCGTGTTTTTTAAGCACTCCCAGCTCATAGGTCAGACTGCTGTTGAACATATAATCCGCATTTTCCTGGAAAGGAAAGATGTTTTGTTCTTCGCCGCCGCGCACATCAGACCAGCGGGTCAAAGTCTCATCCGCAGAATAGCCCCGGTAGCGATTATCACGGATAATCCGTCTTAAAAGCCGGCAATCCGTGGTAGGAATACGGTTGTGGTTATCTATGTTAAGTTGATTAAGCGCAGAGATATAGATGCGGGTTTTGCGGTTTTCCGGAATCGTGGCAGTAAGCGTGTCATTCAGCCCGTGAATTCCTTCCATCACGATGATATTATCTTCTTCCATCTTCACAAAGCGTTTGCTGGAACGCCGTTCTCCCCGCACAAAATCGTAGTGCGGAAGCTCCACCAGTTCACCTGCCAAAAGCTGCCTGAGCTGGAGGTTAAGATATTCCAAATCTATGGAATAGATGGATTCAAAATCGTAATCCCCATCTATCTTACGGGGAGTCCGATCCCGGTTCAGAAAATAATCATCCATGCCGATTATGATGGGTTTGGCTTTACTGGCTTGCAATTGCACACTGAGCCGTTTGGCAAAAGTGGTCTTGCCGGAAGATGAAGGACCCGCTATGAGGATAATCTTGACGTCATCACGCAGGACTATGTCCGCTGCGATTTCGGCGATCTTCTTTTCATGCAGAGCTTCTTCCACCAGGATAAATTGTGAAATGGCGTAAGTAGAGACCAGCCCGTTGATATCGGAGATATTATGCACCTTGAGGATATCCAGCCATTTATCGTGTTCCTGATGCAGGGCGAATACATTTTTGGGCAGGACGAAGGGGGTGGCCATCTTCATTTCGGGCCCTGAGGGAAAGCGCAGGATAAAGCCCGGAGCCTGGTAGGTGACGTCAAATTCAGTGATAAAACTGGTGCGGTCTGCCAGAGGCCGTACAAAGGTGTCATAGTAATTGCCGCAGCGATATACGGGTACAGTTTCGCTGTAATTGGATTTGATGTTTCGCAGGATATCCTTACGCCGCATGGATTCAAAGATATCGATGGCTTCTGAGGTCTTCACGACAATCCTGTCTATAGGCAAATCGCTCGCGATGATCTCCTGCATATGCTGCTTTACCTTGGCACAATCGTCTTCAGTGAATCTTTCTGCATTGAAAACTTCACAAAATATGCCATCGGCAATGGAGTGTTCCGCCACAAGGGCGTGGGCATCTCCCAGCATCACACGTAGGGCTTTGGCCAGGATAAATATGGTAGTATCCTGGTAAATCCGGTTGCCTTCAGTATCTCTGGCAGTGATGCAATCCACCAACGTATCTTCGGTTAGCCGATAATCTTCATTGACATATTCCGTATGATTTATTTTATAGCTCAACACTTGGCTGCGGTCGATCTGAGTTTCTTTTAATATCTGTGCGATCGACTGTGTCTCAGTTAAGTCGATCAGACTGTGTTTATGACCGTCTAATCTAATATCGATTTTCATTATTAAGTCCTTATATAAGTTTGCTTTAGTATTTTCAGACAAGCAGTGGCTCATGATCTTTGCCCCTTGTCCGAATCAATAAGACAAACTATTAAGTAAAGCATAATTCGTCAAGAACAAATAGGAGAAGACAATGTCACCGAAGCCAACACGCAAACAGCGCCTCAAAAGAGAGATCATGAATTACGTGGGTATTACATTTGCCTCGTTTTTCTTTGCCGCAGGCTATGCCTGGTTTCTTTTACCTTACAACATGGCACCTGGAGGGGTAGGCGGTATATCCCAGATTTTCCGCGCGCTTTTTGGCATACCCAATGGCATCAGCATGATGTTGATCAATATCCCTCTGTTTGTCATTAGTTTCATCTTTATCGGCAAATCTTTTGGCAGCAAATCCGTGTACGGCATGCTGCTCTACTCTGCTATGACAGACGTGATGTGCCTGCCCGTCTTACACAAAATCGGCCTCTTTCCGGATCTCGCAGCCCATGCTTTCGAAGTACATGGACACACAGTATATGCGATGCTGCCGCCTGAAGAGATGATGCTTTCAGCGATTACCGGCTCCGTACTTTTGGGGCTGGGGCTGGGACTTGTCTTCAGATTCCGCGGCTCCACCGGGGGCACCGATATCCCTGTGGCTTTGATCAAACAAAAGGCAAACATCTCTATTGGTACAGGATATTACATCGTGGTAACAGGTATCATCCTGGCAGTGGCGATCTTTATGATGGATCCCAAACTGTTGATCTGGGGCTACATCAACCTCTTTATCGCCTCCAGAATTACCGACTTGGTTTCGGAAGGTCTGCCCTATGTGAAAGGTGTGTATATCATCTCCAACAATGTTGATGAGATCAGAGGTGTGATCTTCGATGAATTGCAAAGGGGATTGACCCTGCTGAAAGGTATGAGCGGCTTCAATCAAAGAGAGATCAGTGTGATCTTCTGCGTGCTGAACCGCCGCCAGGTACCTCTGCTGAGCGACTTGGTAAAAGAAATTGATCCCGATGCCTTTATGGTCGTTACCGACGTCTATGACGTACTGGGCTATGGCTTTAAGAGCCGTAAGCTCAATCTTAAAGACCAGACTTAAACTGCCTGGTTATACTTTTACACCGTAATTATCTGCTAAATATGTTGACGGTGCGGACGAATTGGATCTCAAGCTGGTTTGTCTGCACCCGATACATTTTGGCAGATTTTTTATTATGAGAGAAACTGCTGAAAATAGTTCAGACCCGCTGTCTCGCTGGATACTTCAATCCATTTCCCACATGTTTTCGTCTCGAGATGACTTGAGATTTCGAGTGATCTCGAGTCGAAAACATGATAAAAGCAAGTCCGGCCAAAAAGGAAGAGCTTACAGGGAAGCAGGCGGCGAATTTGAAGCTGCCCTGCCTGTGAATGCTATCCAAACGTAGTTAATATCTGAGCCTTAAGCGCCTTTGCTTGAAAGCTCTTCCGCGATGATCTTCTTTAATTGATCCCACTCGTATTTGATTTTCTGATATAGTGCTTGTCTTTCTTCAGCAGAGATCTGAATATAGTTTTGTTCCAGATTCGCCAGCTGCAGACCAAACTCTGTGAAACGCATGCTTTGAGCTGATCCCCGCAGCGAATGCAGGGCTAACTTGATCTGCGTTTCATCATTTTCGCTTAAGGCGCGTCCGATGTCCTCCACTTTTTCAGGATAAGTATCCAGGACGGTCTTCAGCAAGCTGCACAGTATCTCTGTGTCCTCAAGGAGGTTTTGCATCAGGACAGGTCTGTTAAAGCGTTTCTTGCCGTCTTCCAGGGGGATGTCGTTCTGCTCTTTGGGGGCAGCGGCAAGACTTTGAGGAATATACTTGGCTAATGTATCCCGCAGCTCGTTTCTCAATAGCGGTTTGGTGAGGAAGTCGTTCATTTCTGCTTTTTGGCAACGTTCCCGCTCTTCATCCAAGGCTCCGGCTGTGATGGCGATAATGGGAAGATCTGAGAACTTACGGATTTCGATACTGGCATTTACGCCGTCCAGATTGGGCATCTGCACATCCATCAGGATAATATGGGGTGCCAGTTGTCTGGTCTTGAGCACTGCTTCCAGGCCATCCTCGGCAGAAAAGATCTGCGCCTCGGGAATCTGCTGATAAATCATCTCTTTGAGCAGGGTGAGATTCAGGGAATTGTCTTCTGCGATCAGGATGCGGGGGGGTTCTTTAAAAGGTAAGCTCAGGGGCTTGGTGATGATTTCAGTTTCATCTGCTGTATCAATGGTTTTGAGTCCCGCCTGGGGATATTCTTCGGCGCGGGCAGAGGTTTCCACCCGGCAAGTGAGCACAAAAGAGAATTCGCTGCCTTTGTTTAATTCGCTGCTCAGTTCGATATTGCTACCCATCAAATTGGCCAGATCATTTGAGATCACCAGGCCCAGACCAGAACCGCCATATTTTCTGGTGGTGGATGAATCCAATTGGGTAAAAGCCTTGAACAATCTGCGTTTGTGGAGCTCTCCGATCCCGATTCCCGTATCTCGCACGGCGAATCTGATCTTGGCATGATCGTCATCCTCCATTGCAAAGGAAAGCTTGAGTTCAATCTCACCCGCTTCAGTAAACTTCTCGGCATTGGACAGAAGATTGATCAAAATCTGATTGAGCCGCAAAGCGTCCACAATCACGAAGCGAGGCAAGTCCTTGGGAATATTCAGCAGCACTTCGATATTCTTTTGGGCAGAGCTTACTCTGATGATGTTCAGGGCGTGTTCCGCCAATTTCAAAAGATCGGTACGCACGGGATCGAGCTCCAGCTTGCCTGCTTCAATCTTGGAGAAATCCAGGATATCATTGATGATAGCGAGCAGGCTCTTGCTCGAATTTATAATGTTTTGGGCATATTGCCGCTGCGAGGTGCTAAGGGATGAATTCAGCATCAATTCCGTAAAGCCGATCACGCCATTGAGCGGAGTGCGAATCTCGTGGCTCATATTGGCCAAAAACTCACTTTTTGCCTGATTGGCAGCCTCGGCTCTTTCTTTTTCCAAAATTAAACGCTCTTCCAATTCCCTGCGGGTACGGATGTTCACCAAAAGCTGGGCAAAGAGACTAAGCAGAGTAATTTCCATCTCAAAAAAGGTTTGGGCGATGCGCATAAAATCAAAGCCCACAAAACCCAGACATTCTTCACCGCGCATTACCGGCAAAGCCAGCACACTCTTAATTCCTTGCTCACTCATAATCTTGCGCGCTCTGTCGTGCTCATCCAGTTGGGTCAAATCTCCCACCAATACTGTTTCGCCTGCTCTGTGTTTTGTCACCCATTCCTGCATTTCGTCAAGAGGCGTACTCTGAAAGCTTTCTTTTTGGGAGCGTATTCCCGGGGCACACCACTCATTGGTGTTTCTACATATTTGTTTGTCCCATTTGTATTCAAAGATGAAGGCTCTCTCCGCGTTGGCAAAATTACCCAGATCGGCCAAAGACGCATTTATAGAATCTTGTATTCCGCTGGTGGGAAGATTGATAAACTTCAAAGCCATTCCGCTGATCAGCTTCTGAAGATGCGCCTGATCCTGCATCTTGCGTTCAAAATCAAACTTTTGTAAGACTTCCGCCAGAAGATTGGCGATAACTCTTAGATTGCCAATTTCGGATTCACTGAAGCTATGCTTTTCGCCAATGCTGTCAAAACCAAAATATCCCAGGACCCGGGATCCGGTTATAATGGGCACAAACAGCAAGGATCTGATATCGTATTCTGCCATGATCTCAAACTCAGCTTTGGCCTCCGGTGGAAGCTCTTGCTTGTCCTCGGTCAGGATCAGTTTCCCCGCCATGACCTGCCTATGCCACCAGGGAGTATTGAGGGATGGGTAGATTTTCTGCAGACCTTGGATGGGCGCAAGCTCTGGAGCATTCCATTCGTTGGTATTGTAGAGCATTCTGTAGTCGGAAGAATATCTGAAGATATAGGCTCTGTGAATGGCAAAATACTGCCCCACTTGCTCCAAACTTTCATATATAATCCGATCGATATTCTCCACAGTGGCCTTCACAAAGGCAGAGGAAATATCGGTGATCATATTTTGGAATTGATTTTGCTGCTGAAGTGTGGTGATTGCTCTGTTCTGCTCTGTGATGTCTCTGGCCAAAGAGATAACTTGATGAGAGCCAAGCGGGCTGATCCTGGCTTCATAATCCCTTAAGCTGCCATCTATTATCAATTGATATTGCAGATATCCGGTCTTGCCGGTTTTGAGAACCTCGGCATGCTTTTGCAACATCCTTTTTGCCACATCTTTGGGCAGTACGTCATTGACATTCGCTTGTAAAGCCTGCTCTTTGGGTATATACAAGGTCTCGCCATGGCCAGATTTTAGATCTTCTATTCTGCCATCCTGGTCAAAGACAAACATCAGGTCAGGGATTGCTGCCAAAAGAGATTCTATATACTTATGCTTTTCTTCCAGTTCACGCTCGGTGCACTTCTGCTCTGTTTCAAGAGGTTTGGGGGAAACAAAAAGGTAGATGAAAAACTGGTCTTTCTCGCCATCAATAGCCTGCCTCTGATACCATAGTTTCAGAGGCTCAGAAAACTCTTTGTCCTCCTTGATTTCAGCATCTGTATGCAGTTGGTCATAAAATTGAGCCCAGGCAGAATCAGCTTTCCCGGCTTCGGAAAGCACTTCCCGCACGGTTTTACCTATGATATTTTGAGAGTCCAGTCCTATGATTCTGCCAAACTCTGCGTTTGCCTGTAGAAATAGGTAGTCGATAGCTTTACCACTCTCATCCCGCAAAATCCTCTGATAGGCAATGCCAAAAGGAGCTCGTTGGATCAGGGCATTGTAATGTTTTATGTCCATATACTCTTCTTTATGTGTCTGAGATCAGATCTTGACCTCAGCTTCAGCTCGTTATTTGGAAAGATAAAAAGGTGTAACAACCAGAACAGCATCTCTGCTCATTATGTCAATCATTATCTCTTTA
>CAXZAB010000022.1:0-15549 GCA_964293715.1 uncultured bacterium
AGCCTCTCCCCCGGACTTGCTTTTAACATGCCTCCGACTCGAGCTGACTCAGATTTCCGAGTCAGCTCGAGTCGAAGGCATGTTAAAAACAAATCGAAGCAAGGAGCGTTCAGCAGGCTAAGCATCAGCTATGAGGAAAGTGCTCAGGCTTTTGATTAAGGTAATAATTATCGATCAATCTGGATTCATTGAAAAGACGATTTTGGCTTATATCTTATCCTGGATCCAGTCTTGGCTGTGTTTCAGGAAAATCTGGCGCAGGGCGTGCAGACGTACGGGATTCAGTACTCCGCTGTGTTCGTCCATAAAGATTTTCTTAAACTCCACCGCCACACAGAGCACTTTGCAAGGGTAGTGTTTATGCAGAAAACGGGGAAGATTACCACCCGGAAATTTCACGTCACAGCGCACATCCAGGTTGTGCCCCAAGAAGTTCTGCCCATCCAGACGCTGTCTCAGATCCTCCACAAAGGGATAAAAATCTTCTGCCATATTGCTGCGTCCCAGAATGATATCCGGATTCTGCTCTTGTGGATCGGGTGGAGCATCCGGTCCGCCACGGCGATGATTGTAGCTATGAATATCGAGCACCACGATCAAAGGATGCCGCTCCAGCATCTGATCGATCTGATATTGCAAGATGGCATACCAATTGTCATAACTATGCCGCAAACCTGCCAAAACATTGGGTGGCACCATGCTGCTTCGGACCTTGAGTCCCCAGGCATCTTCAGGATTTTGATACACGGACCGCTCTGGATTGCGGTTCAGATCTACTGCAAAACGGCTGGTTTCCAGGATGACGTGATTTGCATAGTAGCCAGCGATATAATCTGTGAAAGGGTCCTCTTCGCGAAAACGATCTTCCGCACTGATCTGGGTATAGGGCATGAGAGCCTCAGGGATACGATGCCCGTTGTGAATGGCCAAGGCCAGGACCGGGCTCAAGGGATCCGAGAGATGAAATTTACTTTGGATCATGGCTCGAGCGGATAGGTCTCTACGTGCTCCATAAGTTTTTGCAAGATATGCAGATATCTCTGTGCATCGACGAGCTCAAGGCTACTTTGTTTGAGCCAGATATTCAGCGAATTGACATCGATCTTGCTGATCAAAGTGGCCTGTTCAAAAAGGTCTTCCAGGCTATGCGGATAGGGCTGTCTGGCCAGGAAAGAAAAGCCTTTTAAGGCCGGAACGAGGGAACGGATGGAAAGATGCAGGGTTTCACGCAGATTGCGCGAGTTCAGCTTGCCTTCCAAAAGCACCTGCCGGGTGAGCAGCCACTTGCTCTTAAATTCTCTTTCCATCTGCAATCTCACATCTGAGGG
The DNA here is from genome assembly GCA_964293715.1 of uncultured bacterium. Classification (GTDB taxonomy): domain Bacteria; phylum Cloacimonadota; class Cloacimonadia; order Cloacimonadales; family Cloacimonadaceae; genus UBA5456. The sequence continues at coordinate 1,329 of CAXZAB010000022.1, forward strand.
GAGGATGTCCAGCCCACAGAGCAGATCCTCTTTCAGCATAATATTTATATTTTGTGAGCTGGTAATATTGATGAATTCCAGAGGATAGGAGTCCATGGAGTATTTCAAAAAGCGTCTGTTGATGATCAAGGGCAGATTGAGCCTGTGCCTATGCACGTATTTGGCCAGGGGAGCAAACTCAGTAAGCCAGCCCTCGGGGTCTTTGTCCAGGATAATCACAGCTGAAAAGTATCCGTTAAGATCCTGATATACATTTACCTGCACCAGATGTTCGGCCAGGTGATCCAGGGTTTTGAGCAGTCCAGAATAGGGATGATTCATTTTTTCTCCTCAGTATATTTCTCGATATATTTCGTAGCGCAGGCCTTGGCAAGATTACGAATTTTACCAATATAGGCGGCGCGTTCGGTTACGCTGATCACACCGCGGGCGTCTAAGAGATTGAAGGTGTGAGAGCTTTTGAGCAGCATATCATAAGCAGGATAGACCAGCCCGTGTTTGATCAGTTTCTGACTTTCACCCTCGTACTGGGCAAAAAGCTGAAAAAGCAGGGTGGTATCGGCATACTCAAAGTTATAGGCCGAGTATTCCACTTCGCGGTCAAAATATAATTCCGCATAACTGCAGGACTTGCTATAGGCCAGCTCGCGGTAATCCGCCACATCCTGGATATACATGGCCAGGCGTTCCAGCCCGTAGGTGAGCTCCACACAGATGGGGAAAACATCCACGCTGCCCACCTGTTGAAAATAGGTAAATTGCGAGATCTCCATACCATCCAGCCAGACTTCCCAGCCCAGCCCCCAGGAACCTAAAGTAGGAGATTCCCAGTCGTCTTCCACAAAGCGGATATCGTGCTGGTCGATCTGCACCCCAATGGCCGTAAGGCTCTTGAGATAAAGGTCTTGAATGTTTTCAGGGCAGGGTTTGATGATCACCTGAAATTGGTAATAATGTTGAAAGCGGTTGGGGTTTTCTCCGTAGCGTCCGTCTTTTGGGCGGCGGCAAGCTTGCGGATAGGCGATGGCAGTGGGCGCAGGCCCCAAAGCGCCAAAAAAGGTGGAAGGATGGAAGGTTCCGGCTCCCATTTCCAGATCGTAGGGTTGAATCAGGATACAGCCTTCTTTGAGCCAATATTCCTGAAGGGAAAGGATAATCTTTTGAAAGTCCATTATTTATTTCCTGTAATTTTCTTGCAGTCTTGTTTGAGGCGGACGAGCGACTCGCGCAATTCGCTGAGCTCTTTGGCTATAGCCGGCATGGCGGCATCCACCTTGAGTTTTTGTTTGGCGATGGCCTCAGCGCGGGCTTCTTTAGTAAGGCTTCGGTCCTGCTTCAGCTTTTGCCTGGCTCCCTCGATGGTAAAGCGTTGATTGTAAAGCAGATCCTTGATCCTTTTCAGGGTCTCAATCTGCTGCAGGGTGTAGCGTCTCTGATGGCCGCTTCTTTTGGGGCGGATCATGGGGATTTCACTCTCCCAATAGCGCAGGACGTGAGGCTCAACCTCCAGGAGATTGCTCACCTCACCGATGGTATAGTAATGCTTTGTCACTCTACTCTCCTGGGATAGAAAAGGCTGAGGATTGCAAAGAGGATTGTGAGGGCCACAATGCCCCAGGGATAGGGATAGATCTTGGTATAAAGCGGGCGCGCAGTGCTGGTGAAGAGCGGAGCGCTGATATTGCAGATCTCAAAAAGTTGGGTGGAGGCCAGGATTTGTCCCTTGGGATCCACAATCATTGAGATGCCGGTATTGGCACTGCGGTAAAATTGGATACGGGATTCGATCGCGCGGTATTTTGCCATAATGCCATGCAGCCAGGGGCCATAAGAGGTGCCAAACCAGCCGTCGTTGGTAATATTTACATGGTAATCTGCTTTGCTCTTTCCGCCCTTGCCATCTTCAAAGTTTGCCCGTTGATAAAAGTGCGGGAAAGCGATTTCATAGCAGATGGAGGGGGAAAATTCTTTGCCCTGGTAGTGGTAACGGGGGATCTCGGTGCCGAATTCCCAATTCGCCTGATCAAAATCCAGCTTCCACAAGAAGGGGAAATACTCCAGCCACAGCATGCGTTCTCCCACCGGGACCAGGATGTTTTTATAGTACAATTCCTGATGCCTGCCATCCCTGGTAAACAGCGAGGCAGCGTTGTAGGATAAATGGGGTACGGGATAACCTGTGGGAGCCCTTTCAGCATGGGGGAATCCGGTAAAGATGTCGATCTGATGATCTTGGATGAGCGAATTTAAGTCTTTTATAACACTTGGATCCAAGAGCAGATAGCTCGGTATGGCAGCTTCCGGGAAGATGATGAGCTCTTTGCCATTGGCCTTGGCACGGGCACAAAGTTCGTCGTAACGGGTCAAAATCTCCTGGTATTTCACTTCATCCCATTTATCGTCCGCTTTGATGGAAGGTTGCATCACGGCTATCGGAGAATTTTCTTCGGTGAGAGGCAGAGTAGAGAGCCTGTAATTGCCATAGGCATACCAGATTGTGAAGATCAGCGCGATGGCGAGCCAGGCCCGGTTATCTTTTTGTACGACTCTGAACAAGAGGTAATTTATAGATAGGATTAAGATTGCCAAGAGGCTCATCCCGCCTATGTCCAGAGCTTGCAAAAGCGGCAGAAAATCCGAAAGTGCATAGCCGATATTCCACCAGGGGAAACGGATCTGGGAGAAATTCTGCAAGAATTCAAAGCTGATGAAGATACAGATGAAGGCCGGCATCCTGAGCCTGGGCAGGCGATACCAGATTCTTTGCAGCAGGACAAAAGCCAAAAAGTAAAACAGCGCAAAGAGTAACCAGATGCCGATCAGTCCGCCAAAAGTGACCGAGCCGATCCAATAAAAGACCAGTGCGATCTGAATCAAAGCAAAGAGCAGAGCGCTGATTATCCACTCGTACACTTTATGTTCTCTACGCTCAATATGGCTCAGCAGCGGTACAAAGGCAAAAAACACCAACCAGCCCAGATACAAAGGCAGCCGGGATAAGCTGAGCAGCAGAGCCGCTACGACGATGAGAGAGTAGTTTTTAATGAACCGGAACATAATCCAATTTCAAGAGTCTGACCTGATGATCCACTACGATCGCCAGGATGTCCCGGGCTATGGTCACGCTTTCAGCCTTGCCACTCAGAGGCAGCCAGGCCGCGCTCATGGTGCTTACCAGGGCTTCCTTGGAGAGGCTGATGGCGTTGTTATAGATATCATAAACGATCTGTCCGGTCTGATCTGAGATATGCTGCCCAAGGCTGGAAAAAAGCGCACTTTGGCCTGCAGCCTCATCATAGGCCACCACATAATCACGGTTCGCAAAAAGCTGATCTACCTTTTGCAATTGGAAGCGGCCAAAACGGAAAAGTTCAGAGGAGTCCAGAAGGTCATAGGCGATGATCTCAGAGCTGGCTGCATCGAAGATATAGACGTTTTGTTCTGTGCCTATGGCGAGTTTACTGGGCTGCTGTATATAATCCAGCTGGACGCTGTTGATATATTTACCATCGGAATTAAAGCGTTTGATCACCTTGGCAAAAGAATCCAGAGCATAGATGCTGCCATCTGCGCCCATGGCAAAGTCGCTGAGACTCTGGAAGTTCGAATTTCCCGAGCCCATGCCTCCGATGGCGTTTATCCGTTTGTCACCTTTCCAGATCAGGATGCGGTGCGTACTTTCCTCCATAGCGTAGATGGCTTTGGAAGTGGGGTGATAGTAGGCCTTAGAGATATTCTCCGCAAAAGATACAGTTTCAAAAAGGCTGAAAGTTGCAATCTCCATGGGTGGAGTTCTTTTGTTTGAGGAGCAGGCGCTGAGCAAAATCAGCAGAATGGATAAAATCAGCAAAGTTCTTTTCATGGTTCAGACTCCTATGATTTGTAAATCTTTGAGTTTTCCCTGGATCGAGGTTTTGTTGCCAAAACGGTTGTATTCCAGGGTGAAAGCGATATTGATTTCGCTGTTTTTCTTCAGTAATGTCAGATAATCTCCCAGATTGTAACCGATGAGATCCAGCGGTACTCCGTCTTTGACAACCTTGAGTTTCAGGTGGTTACGGCCTACGTTATAAGGATAATTTGCTATGGTGACTTCGCGCGTCATAAAGGTGGGGCGCAGGTTTCCCGGACCAAAGGGCGCAAAGAGTTCGATGGCATCCATCAGGTATTCATTGATGTCGTAAAGCTCGATCTCGTGGTCTATGGTGAGGGGCGGCTGAATCTGATCCAGCTTGAGATTGTCGGCCACATAGCGGGCCAGTTCGTTTTCAAACCGGTCTATATATTCTTCATAGATGGTGAGGCCCACAGCGTATTTGTGTCCGCCAAAGCTGTGCAGATTGTGTTCTGTATGCTGCAAAGCGGCAAAGAGGTTAAAATCTGCTACTGAGCGTCCGGAGCCGCTGCCAAAACCATCTTTGAACGAGATCATTACTGAGGGACGATAGTATTTTTCTACCAGTTTGGAGGCCACGATTCCGATCACGCCTTGATGCCAGTTATCCGAAGAAATTACTATGCAAGGGGTTTGCGCCATATTCTTGTATTTCTTTTCGATAATCTCGCAGGCCTCGTAGAAGGTCTTCTGATCTTCCTGTTGCCTGAGGGAATTATCCCGTTCGACCATCTCAGCTAATTCTGCACTTTGGGCCTCATCGGTGGAGATCAGTAAATCTACCGCCATAGCCGCAGAGCCCATTCTGCCTGCTGCATTGATGCGGGGGGCGATTCCAAAGACGATATCGGTGGTATTCAAAGTCTTCTGGTTCAAGCCGCAAAGCTGGATTAAGGCATTAAGCCCCAGGTTCTTTTTCTCGATCAGATGTTGCAGACCGATCGAGGCAAAGATGCGGTTTTCTCCCACGAGGGGAACGATGTCTGCGATCGTGCCCACTGCCACTAAATCCATATATTTGAGCACGTTTTTGGTGCTATCGATGCCCAGTTTCTGGTAAATGGCCATGAGCAGCTTGTAAGCCACTCCCACTCCAGCCAGATGGGGAAAGGGATAGGCGCAATTTGGCAATTTGGGATTGATGGTTGCCACGGCCGGCGGCAATTCATCCTTGGGATTGTGATGGTCTGTAATGATGATTTCCATACCCAGATCTTTGACGGCGCGGATTTCGTCCAGGGCGTTCACCCCGCAATCCACACTGATGATCAGGCTGCAGCCTTGTTCTTTGATCTGCTCCAGGCTGCTGAGCGAAAGCCCGTAGCCATCTATCATCCGGTGAGGGATGTAAAAATCTATATTGGCGCCGATGCGCTTTAAACCCAGATACAAGAGGGCGGTGGCAGTAGTGCCATCCACATCGTAATCACCGTAAACAATGATCAGTTCGTTCTTTTCTATGGCCAGCAGAGTGCGGTCTACCGCGATCTGCATTTCTTGAAAGAGATAGGGATCACACAGGTTCTCGAGATTGGGATTAAAGAATTCCTCAATCTGCTTGTCTGTGCTCATGCCACGCCTAAAGAGCAGTTCCGCGATCAATTCGGGATACTTCAAATCTGCACTAAGACTTTGTATGGCCTCATTTTCCTCCGCATTCAGACCTGGTGGGGTTAGCCACTTTTTGTCCATGCTTTTTTCCTTTATATTTATTATTTAATTTATCATTAAGCGGTGTCTTTGGCAGCGGCTACGTCAAAACCAGATAAAACCAGAAACAAGTCCAAATACTACCATCACACCAGTTAAATACAATGTATTAAAGCGGGCAAATCCTGTAAAGAATTATTTGTCAGATTAAGGTTCCTTTTGATTCTGCTTGCCAGAAATCAGGCGATATGGTATTTGTCTCTTAAAAGCTCAGGAAGATTATATGCACATTATCAAAGTTATATTAAATCAGGCGGCTCTGTTTTGGAGCTTCTTAGGCCTCTTCATCCTGCTGAATGTGCTGGATGCCCATTCCACCTATCTGGTGATGAGACCGAACCACTACCGGCGTGAGCGCAATCCGGTGGCGCGGTTTATTTTCCGCATCATCGGCATTCCGAATGGGATTATCATCTTCAAAGCTGTGCTTTTGGCCATCCTGATTCCGGCGATGGGTTTTTATGCCGGGAACGATCTGTTTACCATTAATATCGTACTGCTGGTGAGCAATATGGTATTTACCTGGGTAGTGATTCATAACTACCGGCTTTATAAAAAGGTCAAAGAATGGAGTACCCTATGAAAAAAGCAAGATTGATCCTCGGAGGCGGCTCAGCTTACGGGCTGGCGCATATCGGAGTAATCAAAGCCATCAGCGAACAATATGAGATTTCAGGCATCGTAGGTACCTCGATGGGAGCCATAGTTGGCTGCCTTCTTGCCTGCTCGATCTCTGCAGAAAAGATGCTGGAGTTAGCTCAGGACGTCTCTACCATCGAGCTCTTCAATCCGCTCAATCTGGATTTTACCCGCAGTGGAATCTTCGATGGGAAGGCTATCTTCAAAATGTTTGAAAAGTGGACCGGGAAGCGTGATATTGAAGATACGGATATCCCCTATATCGCGGTGGCCTTTGATCTGCATCGCGAGCTTACGGTATTGGTCAACAAAGGTTCGTGTGCCGAGGCTATGCGGGCTTCCAGCTCCCTGCCCTTTATCTTTGCCCCGCAGGAAATGGGAGGATACCTGTTTATCGATGGTTCGGTAGCCCATCCTCTGCCTCTGGTTTTTGCTGATAAGGTCCCGGGGGAGATTACCATCGCGGTCAATGTTCTGCCCACGGTGTCTCCCAAGGTCGAATTTTATAACCCCGACCGGAAGCAAAGCAAGAAAAAATTTAGCCGTTATGAAGTGTTCGTGCAATCCCTGATGCTAAATCAAGGCTATATGGCTATCCAATCCATCGTGAAGAACAAACCGGATATCATCATCAACGCCCATCATCCCGATTTAGACTTTTATGATCTTAAAAAAGCACAGGAATTCTACGACTATGGCTATGAAACAGCTCAAAAAGCGATGGGAGAGCATTCCGAGCCGGATTTTGCCGAAAAACTCCGAAGCAGCTATGAAAAGATGCTTGAGAGAATTATTACCCGAGGCCGGGAGCTCTGAAGAGGAAAGTGGTGGGTGATACTGGATTCGAACCAGTGACCTCTACGATGTGAACGTAGCGCTCTAACCAGCTGAGCTAATCACCCGTGAAAAGTGTGTGGTGGGAGATACTGGATTCGAACCAGTGGCCTCTACGATGTCAACGTAGCGCTCTAACCAACTGAGCTAATCACCCACTATTAAACCATCTTTTAGAACCTTTAGTTTTTGTCAAGATTTGCTTGTCCTTTGATGTTTTTATGTAGGTGCGGTCTTTGTACCGCACACACCTTGGGCTACAAAATGTGTATTGTAGATGTAGCTATAATGTAGTTTGATCTTATATGTACTATAATAGTGGCCTGTCGTTTGGGCGGAACGGAGTCCGCCCAAACATCAAAACTCCCAGGCTGCTTCAAAATTGGTTTTCGGCACAAAGTCGTAAAACTCCCAATAGTAAATATCCCATTCATTCTCTGTGCTAAACTCCGGATCACTAAAAGGATAATGCAAAAGCCTGCTGCCCTTCGGCAATTGCAGTCTATAACTTGCATAAGCCAGCGGTTTTCCCCAGCTCAAGGCCGAAAGCAGCACATAAGAAGCCTGATTTGCTTGTAGAATTTGTTGATAGCGGATGCGGACAGTTTCATAGCTCTGGGGCTGCATGGATAGCTGAAACCAGAACCCCTGCGGGCCGATTTTATAAACGGGCAAGCTCTGCTGCTGCTCTCCTATGACCACATTCACCCCCATAGCCTGGCTTTGGGTCTCGTTTGACGGCACCGGAAAGTAAATAGCCTGATCCAGCTCTTGATTGCCGCTATTATAAAAGCCAAAATCGCCATCAAACAGCCAAAGACTATCTTGCACAGCAAAGCTCAGCTGCTCAGTCTCAAAACCGGGTCGGCTGCTCTGTGCCTGCAGTGGAAAGGGAAACAATCCCCACAGACAAATCAGTAGCAGCGCAAACGGCAGCCTCATAAAAATCCGCAAGCAGAAACGCCTTTATTTCAACATAATGAATCTGACCTGGTCCAAGGCCTTATCACCCTGCCTCAGCTGCAAGAAATATACTCCGCTACTAAGCCGTGGTGGCTGCCAGGACTCTGCGAACTGATACTCTCCCACAATCCGGCCTTTTACATCAAGAATACGTATCTTGTCTGGACTTGCCTCGCTTTTATCCAAATCAAGATGCATTTCCTGTCCGGGCTTGAGCACATTAGGGCTCAGCTTCAGGGTTACCCTGGGGGTTTCCTGATGCAGATCAGTAGTGGAGCTTGGTTGCACCACCACATTATAGACATAGCATCCAGCCGGTTCGGCGATAAACTGTTCTTCAAAGATCACATCCTCTGCTTCTGAGCGACGAATGCGCAAATTGGTCTTGGCTGAGTGTACGCTTAACTCTATCTTTCCTTCTGTATTGCTGTACGTCCAGGCGGGCCACAAATTTTGATAGTATAGCGGAATGTTTGCGGCAGGAGTACCATCGGGATATTGTGTATAAATACTGATAGTGGATCTTGTGCTGCTGTTGTAATTCGTTACCAGGTCTGGGTGATCACTTTTAGCCCATAGTTCTTGAGAGCTGTCATGACCAGGGGGAATCACAATGGACTGATAGATGCTTTGCGTAGCAATCAAAGAGGAAAGATCCACATCCCCGCTGGGTCCCCAGCGCACTTCTTCCATAAAGCCTCCATTACTCAGTTGAAAAAAGCCTGATTCAGGGCTGAACGTGGAGCCGGGCATCAGTGTACTAAGATTGATGGTAAAGGGGTAAAGCTGATAATCATCCGGCAGGCCCAGCGCGGGAGTGATCGTACTCACACCATCGCTGATAGAGAAGTCATGCACACCGCCCATCATCATACATTCATCGCCAAATTGCAGCATGAAGTCGCCACTCTCCGCAAACCAGAATTGTTGGATTGCTCTTGGTACCAGGGGATTGGCGCAGAGCAGTACTGTTCCCAAAAAAAGCGCTAATAAAACAATCTTACGCATTTCACACCTCCTTATAAGTCAAGTGAAACACAGTTATTTATTAACAAATCATGATGCACAATTTGTTCCATATTTTGGGTTGTTACAGATTTTGCTTAGCGGATCAGCAGCACCTTTGAGCTTGCCCGGCTATCATTAGTGTTTAGGCGTATAAAGTATACTCCCGCAGGCATTTGTCTGCCACTGAAGTCCCGGCCGTTCCAGCTCAGATGTCTTTGCCCGGATCCCAGCTCTTGCTGAAATACCTTTTCACCGCGGATGTTGTAAACCGCAGCTTTGACTGTCTCACCCGCTTTGGCGTCCAGGGCGATATTCACCAAACTGCGAAAGGGATTGGGATAGACATTATCGATTCTGAGTGTGGCCACAGGGATGGCAAAATCATCTTCATTGCCAATTTCCGGATTCCAGATGCGATTGACATATTCGGGATGGTCCACAAAAGGATTGCGGTTGCTCTGAAAGCCGTGCAGGGCATCATTTCTGAACACTTCCATAGAATCCGGCGGATCTGAATAATGCCACTCAACCAAGGTGTCAACCATGTTCACACCTGCCTGCTCCAGCCCATCGCCATAGCGGGTATGGAAATACAGGATGGCTCTGGCCGCATTGCCGCGATTTTCCGGATTCACTTGAAAGACCATGTTTTGCCAATTGTTATAACCCCGGTAGCTTTGCAGCGGAGTATAGTCATAGTACACAGCAGTGTTAGGGGCAGCGAGGCTGGACACATTACCAAAGGGAAGATTGCCCCGTGCAGAGTTTACCGGCATGGTGCACACAAAAAGGTGATGGAGATCGGCCTTCCGTATTGCGGTGGGAGGCTCAAACCAACTTTGTGGATACGTGTGTTCGGTATTGGGGCTGGTCTGTCCGGAATAGTTTTCATCGATATCATAGACTTCGCCTGTATAGATGCAGGTCACTTGTCCATTATTGTTATCAAGCTCCTGAAAGAGATAGACCTTGGCGCCGCTGTAATTGGAATAAGTATTGGTCGAGATCAAGTCCCTTAGGGCAAGAAGGAGCTCGTCTCCGGTGAGATCTTCCACATTATCATAATAATCCGCTCCCAAGGCAAAAGCCATGAGCAGAATTAAGAGAGTGTAGAGTATTTTTCTGGTTATATTCATTTTATTGTCCTTTTATACGTAAATGGGGGGTGAATGAGGCAGTTCAAACAGTTCAAATTCTATCAATTGCACCAGGATATGCAGGATCATGGTGTGAATCTCCTGCACGCGGTCACTTCTTGTAGCTGGCACAATCAGCTCATAATCAGTGCTTCCGGCTATTTTTCCTCCGGATCCGCCCAAAAGTGCAACTGTAAAACAGCCTTGTCGCTGGGCTTCGGCCAGAGCTTTGATCACATTGGCAGAATTTCCGCTGGTAGAAAGACCGATCACCACATCTGAAGCGCGCGCATAGGCTCTCACAGCCCGGGAAAAGACCTCTTCAAAGCCATAGTCATTGGCCACACAACTGATATGGGAAGGATCGCTGATGGCGATGGCGGCCAGGGGCTCCCGGTCCTTATGAAAACGGCCGGTGAGCTCTCCGGCAAAGGGCATGGCATGACACACACTGCCGCCATTAACAAAGATGATTACCTTGCCCAGCTCGCGATAGGTTTGGGCAATTCTCAGCCCGATTTGCTCGATAATCTGCAGGTTTTGTTCATTTGTGCAGAACTGCTCCAGTGTTTTTTGAGCAGCGTTGAAACTATTTCTGATTTCTTCTTGCATGGTTATGGTGCCTTTTGGATTTCAAGCTCTGCTTCGATTTCGCTCAGTTCCTTCAGGATTTGATGGATCAAACGAACCTTCTCTTTGTGTGGGATAAAGGCGCTTTTGAAGCCATTCAGGATTACTCTTTTCACGGTGGGATAATCCCAACCGAAGTTCTCGATAGCCAGCATATATTCATCCGTAACCGTGGTGTCGCTAATGGTTCTGTTATCGGTATTGATGGTCACCCTGAGCCCTTTATCGAGGTACACAGCAATGGGATGGCTCCGGATATCAGTCACCGCTTTGGTGTCAAAATTACTCTTGATGCAGACTTCCAGGGGGATGCGGTGATCATTTACATAGTTCAGCAAATCTTCATCTTCTATCAGTCTGGTACCATGTCCGATGCGATGCGCCCCACAAGCGTGAAGCGCCTGATGAATGGAGTCTGCGCCATCGGCTTCACCGGCATGAATGGTGATATTCAGGTTATTTTTCCGGGCCAGATCAAAGGCTTCCTTATGGACTTTGGCAGGATTATCATACTCGCCACCGGCCAGATCAAAGCCCACCACACCTTTATTTTTAAAAGCAACGGCCAGTTCTGCCATTTGGAGCGAAATACTGGAGTCCATATTGCGGATTCCACAGATAATCACTCCGGTTTTGATGCCAAAATCCTCTTCCGCCATTTGCAGACCATCGAGCACCGCCTGGGAAATATCCGTGAGGCTAAGCCCTTTATTTGCATGCAGGATAGGTGCATAACGCACTTCCATATAACGCACGTTTTCCTTGGCGGCATCTTCGGCGAGCTCATAGGCGGCACACTTAAGACCTTCCTTGCTCTGCAGCACCAGATTTACGATATGAAAACCCCTCAGATAATCTTCCAGGCTCTTGGTATGCGGGCCGCAAACGATGAGCTTTTCCAGCTCCTCTTCGTTCAAAGCAGGTAATTCTATCTTGCCTTTTTTGGCCAAGCTCAGGATCGTGCTGATGCGCACACTGCCATCCAGATGCACATGCAAATCTGTCTTGGGCAGCCTGTGGACCAGTTCTTTTGTCAGCTTAAGTTTCATAATTTAGTTCCTTTTATCCTATTAAACAAGCTATTTGATAAATGGACTGTTGTCAATCGTTTTTTTGAAAAACAGAGTCAACTGTAGCAGGCGGTCTCCGTACCGCCTGCAAATCAAGATTCATATTCTTGTGGATAATGGCCTAAACATAGCTTGGTATCGTAGGCGGTACAGAGACCGCCGCTACAAATCAAGCTTCATATCCTTGTGGATAATGGCCTAAACATAGCTTGGTGTCGTAGGCGGTACGGAGACCGCCGCTACATGGGCTGGTGAGATCAGATTCCAGCTCTGCTTTACTGCTTTCCACCCAATTGCAGCTGCACCTGCCTGATGATGCCATCCAAAAAGAGATCGCCGGTTTCATCGATATCCAAGGGCATAAATTCCAGATATTTATCCCATTGGCTGATAATATAATCATGCGTTACCACCCTGTAGATCCGATGGGGTTCAAGCTCTTTGCTGCCAATCATAAAGGGTGAATCATCATCCAGGGCCGGATCTGCATTCTGGAACCAGGAAGGGCTGCTCACGGTCATGATATCATAAGGTTTTTCCAGAGCAATACGTTTGTTTTTGGCTTGGGCGGCAAGCAGGTTCTTGCCAGAGCAGGAAAACAGGGCTACGGTATTACCAAAAGGGATGAATTCATGCAAGTCTTTCAGAGTGACAGGTCCTGCGGGCAGGTGCTTACGCAAGCCGCCGTTGTTGACCATAGCGATGTCGGCTTGGGGATATTCCGTTAGCAAAGCTTGTGCTATCCATCTTGAGCCTTTAGTTGGCTTGAATTTATCCACTTTAAAGTCGTAGGGCAAAGTCCCGGCTACCTTGTTCAAGCTGCGTTCCAGCTCCCCGATGGTTTCATCCAGAAAGGGAGCAAGCTCACTTTTATAATTAGCCGGAGGCTGGGTGAGAGGCTGCAGGCGATTTTTAAACTTAACGATGCGATCCTTTTTCATTTTGAGATCGGCAACGCCCAGATATTGGAGGTGACTTCCGGCGGCAAGCATATAGATGCCGTTCACCTGCGTAGGCTTGGGGATGCTGATATGAGAGTGTCCTCCCACAATGATGTCCACGCGGTCATCCAGCTGAGTGGCCAAAAGGCTATCGGCTTCCCAACCGTTGTGGGTAAGCAGGATGACAAGGTCGCTTTGGGCATCCACTTCAGCGATAATCCGGTCTATAGCCTCTTTATAGGGCAAAATGGTGATGGGGGCTACATTTTCCGGTTTTACCCGTTCGGGCAGGCTATCGATGGTAAGGCCGATCACGCCGATCTTGAGCTTACCTTTGGTGAAGATGCCATAGGGAGCCGTGGCAAAGCTGGAGCCGTCTTCATTCAAAAGATTGGCAGAGTAAAAAGGAAATTCAGCCTTTTCCATCAAAGACTTGGCGTGGTCATAGCTTACGTCGAATTCATGATTACCCGGAGTGGCGGCGTCCAGATCCAGGCGGTCAAATACTTCCAAAACTGCTCCACCCTGTACGGAATCATATTCTAAAGATGAAAAGATAGTTCCGGTTTGCATATCTCCGGCATCAAGGTAGAGATGGGGCGATTTTTTGGCTCTGGCCTGATCCAGGTGATATTCTAAAGCCAGATAGCCGCCTACGCCATCTGATGCAGGCTGATAGGCTGCATGGGTGTCGTTGGTATGTAAAATTCGCAGGTTTGAAGAGCAGGCTGCCAGAACCAGCAGACTAAGGGCGGTAATAAAGAGAGTAGTTTTTTTCATAGGGATATCCTTATAGTATTAGTTGAGAGAGTTTTTCCAGATCTTTGGGGGTATCGACACCCAAACCCTGATAGTCAGTTTTACACATACGAATTTTCAGGCCATTTTCCAGAGCGCGCAGCTGCTCCAGCTTTTCGATCTGTTCATATTGCCCTTGGGGGAATTTCACGAATTGCATCAAGGCGCTGTACTCAAAGCCATAAACTCCGATGTGACGATAATATACCCTCTGGGATATATGATCCCGGTCAAAGGGAATGAGGCTGCGGGAAAAGTACATAGCGTCACCATTCACATCGGTTACGACCTTCACTATATTAGGGTTTTCAAGCTCCTCGAGGTCTGAGATAGGGGTCATCAAACTGGCCATTTTCACATCCAGATCATCGAAAGCAGAGATGAGAGTCTGAAGTGCAGCTTTGGTGATCAAGGGTTCATCTCCTTGCACGTTGAGGATAATGCTATCGGGCTCAAGCATCTCGGCCACAGCAGCAGTGCGATCTGTACCACTGGGTAAATCTGCGGAAGTGAGCACCACAGTGGCGCCAAAACCCTGGGCCACAGCAGGGATGCGCAGATCATCTGTAGCGAAGATGACTTCATCAAAAAGCCGGC
>CAXZAB010000023.1:0-15441 GCA_964293715.1 uncultured bacterium
ACTTGCTTTTAACGAAAGTTCGATTCGAGATCACTCGAAATCTCAAGTCAAATCGAGTCGAAGCCCCGTGAAAATCGCCTTAATGAAAAGAGCAGGACTTAGGTGTGTGCTGTCCTGAATAAATTGACAGCTAAACCTTTTGTTTTGACTTAAAAACGACCTTCCCTGTAGTGGCCTGTTGGCTGTATTTGCTTCGTATCTTCTTATCGGGCAGAGTGTTTTAAATGCAGCTGGGTCGTTTTTGAGTTTAAACAAAAGCAAGGCTCAGGCTGTCAAGCTACCTGTTTGAACTCACAATTTTGGCTGAGCGGATAGTCTGTAACGAATTTGTTAGGGAGTAAAGCAGGAAAATTGCTTAGGCTTTGCAGGCAGATCAAAATTGTGAGTAAAAACAGGGGTGCCGGGGGTCCAGGCAATGCTAAGTGATGATTCGCAGAAACGGCGTTCTACGCTACAGAAAGGCAAACCGGATGGCAGTGGCGCAACCTGAATAGAATGGCCGAGGAGCGTTAATTGTAATTATAAGTTGACAAAAAAGCGATCTGCAAAAACAAGGTAATAGAATACAATGCAAGCAAAATATAGAGTGTGTCCGCAAAAAAAGTGTTGACAAAAACTGGCATGTCAAATTTATTGGCAGAACCATATGCCGATGTAGCTCAATGGCAGAGCAATTGATTTGTAATCAATAGGTTGGGGGTTCAACTCCCTTCATCGGCTCCATAGCTGTGGAGAGGTTCCCGAGCGGTCAAAGGGAACAGACTGTAAATCTGTCGTCAGTCGACTTCGGAGGTTCAAATCCTCCCCTCTCCACCATTTTTACTCTCAAGCGGGAGTAGCTCAGTTGGTAGAGCATCAGCCTTCCAAGCTGAGGGTCGCGGGTTCGAACCCCGTTTCCCGCTCCATTTTTGTCAGCCTTTTGAGGTGGCTAAAACAATAGGCTCAAGTAGCTCAGTCGGTAGAGCGCATCCTTGGTAAGGATGAGGTCACCGGTTCAATTCCGGTCTTGAGCTCCACCCTGATCGGCGGCCTGCGGGAGAGAAATCCCCGTAGATATACTTTATTTTTTATAGCGAATAAACAAGGACATGGAATACAAATTCCAGGAGGAACAATGGCAAAAGAAAAATTCGTGCGTACCAAGCCACACGTAAACATAGGTACGATCGGTCATATTGACCATGGTAAGACCACGCTCACTGCGGCGATTACCCAATATCTGAGTAAGATTGGCGGAAGCACTTTCCGTTCCTTCGACAGTATTGATAATGCTCCCGAAGAAAAAGCTCGTGGTATAACCATTGCCACCAGTCACGTTGAATATGAAACTGAAAACCGTCACTACGCCCACGTGGACTGCCCGGGTCATGCTGACTATATCAAAAACATGATCACCGGTGCTGCCCAAATGGACGGCGGTATTCTGGTAGTAAGCGCATATGATGGTCCTATGCCTCAGACTCGTGAGCACATTCTGCTCGCTCGTCAGGTTGGCGTACCTGCCATCGTAGTTTTCATGAACAAGTGTGATCTCGTCGATGACGAAGAACTGCTTGAATTGGTTGAGATGGAAGTTCGTGAACTTCTTGACAAATATGAATTCCCCGGCGACGATATTCCAGTGATCCGCGGTTCAGCTTTGAAGAGCCTCAATGGCGATCCTGAAGCCGAAGCCCAGATCCAAGCCCTGATGGACGCGGTTGATAACTATATCCCGATGCCTGATCGTGCTGTGGACAAACCTTTCCTGATGCCTGTGGAAGACGTATTTTCCATTCCCGGCCGTGGCACAGTAGCCACCGGTCGTGTGGAACGTGGGATCGTCAAAATCCAGGATAAGATTGAGCGCGTAGGAATTCGCGAGACTGTGGTAACCACCTGTACTGGTGTGGAAATGTTCCGCAAACTCTTGGACGAAGCCCGGGCTGGTGACAACGTTGGTTTGTTGCTGCGCGGCTTTGGCAAAGACGATATCGAACGTGGAATGGTTTTGGCAAAACCCAAATCCATCACTCCGCACACCAAGTTCATAGGCCAGACCTACATCCTGACTAAGGAAGAAGGTGGCCGTCACAAACCGTTCCAAACCGGTTACCGTCCTCAGTTCTACTTCCGTACTACTGACGTGACAGGTGCTCTGGAACTTCCCGAAGGCGTAAAAATGGTAATGCCCGGTGACAACGTGGAAATTATCGCCGAACTTATCACTCCTATCGCTATGGAAAAAGGTCTGCGTTTTGCTATCCGTGAAGGTGGACACACTATCGGTAGCGGCGTGGTATCTTCAATTATAGAATAAGCTCAGGTAACTGAAGATGAGAGACATAATAATTTTGGCTTGCGAAGAATGCAAAAATCGTAATTATACGACTACACGCAACAAACGCAAGAATCCGAATAGGATGGAGCTGAAGAAATTCTGCCCCACCTGCCGGAAACATACGAATCATAAGCAGCGCTAACAAGCTGTAGTAATATATGTTGCAGGACAGTAGTTCAACTGGTAGAGCACCGGTCTCCAAAACCGGGGGTTGCGGGTTCGATTCCTGCCTGTCCTGCCACATTCTTATCTGCGGCGCAAGCCCAGACAGGTATTTGGTGAAATAATGAAATTTGCAGAAGTAAGTCGCTTTTTCCGCGATGTGCGTTCCGAGATGAAATCCGTAAGCTGGCCCAACATGAACGATTTGAAAGAAGGTACAGTGGTAGTCATAGTAATGTCTGCCATAGTCGCCATCTTTTTGTCATTGGTAGATTTTGGGTTTTCGCGTATCCTGGAACTGCTCTTTTAAAAGGACATAATAGTGGCAATGAACTGGTATGTAATCCATACCTATTCCAGTTTTGAGAATAAGGTAAAAGCAGCGATCGAAAAGGGCCTGGAAGGAACCGAACTGCAAAAATTAGTAGGTCAGATTTTAGTTCCTGTCCGCAAGACTTTTATTATCAGAGATGGCAAGAAAATCGAACGAGAGCGCAAGGTTTTTACCAGTTATGTGATCCTGGAAGCAGACCTGACCCCGGAGCTGAAGACGTATATCCTCGGCTTGGCTGGTGTGACCAGCTTTTTGGGTATGAGCAAGCGGCACAAAGAACCCCTTCCGCTGCCTCAGGATGAGGTAGATCGCCTTTTGGGCATTGCGGATCCAGATCGAGATTTTAAGACCTTTTCTTATTTGCCGGGCGATATGGTACGAGTGATCTCGGGTCCTTTTACAGATTTTGAAGGTATAGTACAAAAGACAGCCGATGAAGGCAACAAGCTGGTGATAGACGTTACCGTATTTGGACGTCGCACCCCCGTAGAGCTCAGTGGAAGTCAAGTAGAAATCATTAAAAAATAGATTATAAAACAAGAGGAAATAAAAATGGCAAAACCAAAAGATGCCGTAGTAACTTTGAAGTTGCAGCTCCCAGCCGGAAAGGCAACCCCGGCTCCTCCAGTGGGACCCGCTTTGGGTCAGGTTGGAGTAAATATTCCAGAATTTTGCCGCCAATTTAACGAAAAGACACAGGATCAGCCCGGAATGGTATTCCCGGTAGTGATCTACGTCAGAAGAAATAAATCTTTCACTTTTGAGATAAAGACCCCGCCTGCCAGCGTTTTGATCAAAAAAGAAGCTGGACTGGCCAAAGGCTCCGGTACTCCGAACACAGCTAAAGTGGGGAAAATAAACCGGGCTCAAATAAAAACAATAGCTGAACAAAAAATCCAGGATATGAATTGCCATTCCCTTGAATCCGCTATGAGTATGATCGCAGGTACTGCACGGAGCATGGGCGTCACCACTGACGGCTAATGTTTTGATGCAGGAGATAGTATTCACAAAGGAGATTCAATGAAACATAGTAAAAGATACAAAGTCGCCCATGCGATGTTTGATCGCCAAAAAAGATTTGACCTCGATGAATCGATTAAGCTTCTAAAAAGCCTTCCGGCTTCGAAGTTTGACGAGACAGTAGAGCTCCATTTCAATCTTGGCGTGGACCCTCGCAAAGCAGATCAGCAGATTAGAAACTCGTTGGTATTACCTCATGGAACAGGTAAAACCATGCGCGTGCTCGTCTTTGCTGAAGGTGACAAAGCAGAAGAAGCCAGCAATGCTGGCGCCGACTACGTTGGCGTGGACGATCTCATCGAAAAAATCACCGGTGGTTGGTTTGATTTTGACGTGGTGATCTCTACACCAAACCTAATGGGACGTATCGGTAAATTAGGCCGTGTCCTCGGTCCGCGTGGACTGATGCCCAACCCTAAAGTAGGAACTGTAACAATGGATATCGCCAAAGCCGTGGAAGAATCCAAAGGCGGAAAGGTTACTTATCGTGTAGATAAGTTTTCCAATCTGCATATCCCGGCGGGGAAGCTCAGCTTCTCTGAGGCAGATTTGAGAGCAAATCTCAAAGCTATCCTTGGTGCAATTCTTAAAGAGCGCCCACCCACCTTGAAGGGCACTTACATCAAGAGCATCACTCTATGCAGTACCATGGGACCAGGCATTAAACTACAGGTCGCAAGCGCAACCTTGGCAGCGAAACGCTAAAAGGAGGCACAAGTAATGGTTCAACAATATAAAATAGACAAAGTCCAGAACCTGGTCGAAAGACTACGTGGCGCAAAAGCGATTGTACTAGTGGATTACAAGGGAATTAACATCGTACAGGTGAATGAACTGCGCAACCGCTTCAGAGCGGAGAAAGTGGATTATATGGTGCAGAAAAACACCTTGCTCAAAATTGCATTGAACGAACTCGGTATCACAGAACTGGATGAATATCTGATAGGCCCCACTGCGGTGGCTATTTGCCTGGATGATGAAGTATCACCCGCTCGTGTGGTCGCAAAGTTCAAAAAAGAGATCATGGAAGACGCCGTATTCCCAAGTTTTAAGATCGGCTACGTGGGAGGCCACGTACTTGGAGTCAAAGAGCTCAGCTTCTTGGCTACACTTCCTACCCGCGATGAGCTTTTGGGTCAGATAGTGGGCGGCATGGCTGCTCCTATTACCGGATTCATGGCGGTAAATCAAGGTATCATCCGTAAATTATACTACGCGATAGATGCCATCAAAGACAAACAAGCTGATGTTAGCTAATAAAAATTCATATATCCGATGGAGGAATGATGTCCGATAAAAAACAACAAGTAATTGACCTTATTAAAGAAATGACCGTTCTTGAGCTGTCTGAACTCGTCAAAGAGATGGAAGACATATTTGGCGTTTCCGCTGCTGCTCCAGTGGCTGCTTTTGCTGCTCCTGCCGCTGCTGAAGAAAAAGAAGAACAGACTGAATTTGACGTGATCCTTGCCAGTGTAGGCGAGAAAAAGATCAACGTGATCAAAACTGTGCGTGAAATCACCAACCTGGGCCTCAAAGAAGCCAAGGACTTAGTGGACAGCGCACCGAAAGCGATCGTCGAAAAAGTAAGCAAAGAAGAAGCTGAAAATACAAAGAAAAAACTTGAAGACGCTGGCGCAACTGTCGAGCTCAAGTAATCGGCTTAATAGCCAAGCAATATGTCCAAAAAAAGTCCTACTGGACTTTTTTTGGACTAATTCGCTGGTCCACTTCGTGAATCCAAGGCACGTCTCAACTGCTTCAAATTACAGGCAATACTATGAGCCGCTGATTAAAAGTGTGAAAACTATGCAAAGCACCAACCCATACCGAATGTGCCGTACAGGCACAAAGGAGTGAGCTTTTGAGAAAGATCAAAAGTTATTCTCGTATCTCCGGAAGATTTGCCGAACTGGGCATTCCTGAAGTAGAAATTCCGAATCTGCTGGCTATGCAGGTAGATTCTTTTAACGATTTTCTGCAAAAGGATGTGCACCCTCAACGCAGAGCGAAACAAGGCTTGCAGGCCGTCTTTGAATCTATCTTCCCCATCGAAGACAACAAAGGAAACTTCCTGCTGGAATTTATTGAATACTCTGTGCTTCAAGAGAAGTATGCCATAGGCGAATGTCGGGAGCGAAATCTATCTTATCAGGCGCCTCTTAAGGCAAAAATGCGCCTGTCCGTCTTTGAAAATACTGAAACGGGTCGGGAGCACCGGGATACCCTGGAGCAGGACGTATTTCTGGGTGAAATACCTCTCGTAACCGATCAAGGAACCTTTATTGTAAATGGCGCAGAGCGCGTGATTATTTCTCAGCTCCAACGCTCCCCCGGTGTGTTTTTCTCTGAAACAAAACACCCGTCCGGGAAGACTCTGTATTCTGCCAAAGTGATTCCTTACAACGGTTCCTGGCTGGAATTTAATATAGATATCCATGATGTGATGTTTGTGCATATAGACAGACGTCGCAAATTGCCCGTCACCACATTATTGCGGGCCATCGGAATCTCCACCAGCCACGATCTGCGCAAGACTTTTTACCAAAGTGATAAAGTCGCCGCAGCAGATTCCAAAAACTTATACCTTTTCAAAGACATCAAAGTGGCTGGGATCGACGAACCCATAGCCTTTGCCAATGAACAGGTCACAGACGTCCTGATCAAGATATTTGACGATCATAAAATCAAGAAAGTAGAAGTTATAAATGCAGACTTTGAGATTGCCCGTAAGGTCTTGGAAAACACCATTGCCAAAGACCCTACTACCAATAAAGAAGAAGCTCTAAAAAAGATTTATTCACTAATCCGTCCCGGAGAAGATGCTCCCGTGGAAGCCGCTCAACAGTTGGTTGATCGTATGTTCTTCAATGTAAAGCGTTACAACCTGGGCGATGTGGGCAGATATAAAGTCAATGTCCGCCTCGGAAGCGAAGTCGATATCTCTACCATGACCCTCACCCTTGAAGATTTTGTAAATATCTTCAAGACTTTGATCAATATCTACAACGATAAAGATGATATCGATGATATCGACAACCTGGCCAATCGCCGTGTACGCACAGTGGGCGAGCTGCTTCAGGAACAATACAATACGGGACTCTCCATGATCTCCAGGATTATCCAGGAACGCATGGCAATCTCCAATATTGATGAAATCACTGTGCATGATTTGGTAAACAGTAATGCGCTGATCAATGTGGTGCAGGGATTCTTCCTCACCGGTCAGCTCTCTCAATTTATGGAGCAAACCAATCCTCTGGCTGGCCTGCGGCACAAACGTGCGCTCTCGGCTCTGGGACCTGGTGGCCTGGCTCGTGATCGGGCAGGCTTTGAAGTTCGTGACGTGCACGCTACTCACTATGGACGCGTGTGCCCCATCGAAACTCCGGAAGGCCCGAATATCGGGCTCATCGTCTCTCCCGCAATTTATAGCCGGATCAATCATCTGGGCTTTATCGAGACTCCTTATCGCAAGGTGATCGATGGCGTGGTGAGCGATGAATATGTTTATATGGATGCCTCTGAAGAAGAGCATTTTATTATCGCCCAATCCGACGTGCATCTTGATGATGAACGCCGTGTGATAGACGAGACAGTCTTTGCCCGTGATAGAGGTGACTTTATCCAGGTGAGCCCCAGAGAAATAGAATATATGGATGTGGCTCCTCAGCAGATGGTTTCCGTCTCTGCAGCGATGATTCCCTTCCTGGAGCATGATGACGCAAACCGTGCTCTAATGGGCTCAAACATGCAACGCCAGGCAGTGCCTCTGCTCAATCCCCAAGCTCCGATTGTGGGCACGGGGATGGAAAAGATCGTCACTGTGGATACTTCCGATATCGCTCTGGCCCCCTACGACGCCGTAGTGGAGCATGTGACCTCTGCCTATATAGATCTGAAAGCTTTGGATGAAAAAGACGAAGCGCTTTATCTGGGCACCGGTAGCCGTGTGCATCTCAAGAAATTCATCCGCACAAACCAGGATACTTGCGCCAATCAGCGCCCCACAGTTCAGGTGGGAGATACCGTGAGAAAGGGACAGCCCTTGTCTGACGGCGCCTGTGTGGAAGACAACCGCCTGGCTTTGGGCACCAATATGATGGTAGCCTTTATGCCTTGGTACGGTTACAACTATGAAGACGCTATCATTATCAGCGAGAAAGTAGCCAGGGAAGACACCCTCACCTCTATTTATATTGAGGAGATGGAAGTCTTGGTGCGAAACGTGAAAAACGGACGCGAAGAACTGGCTTATGATATCCCTAACGTGCCTGCCTATGCCCTCCGAAACCTGGATAAAACCGGTATTATCAGAGTGGGTTCGGTGATTCATGCCGGCGATGTGATCGTAGGTAAAGTCACTCCCAAGAGCATTGAGATCGATCCTTCCCCGGAAGAGAATCTGATGCGTGCCCTATTTGGCGACCGCGCGGGAGATTTCACCAATAGCTCCCTCAAAGCCAAGCCCGGTATGGAAGGCGTGGTGATCGACGTCAAAGTATTGTCCCGTCTGGAAGATGGCGTGGATATGGATGACGAAAACGAAGACAAGATCCAGCTGCTCAAAGATGAGCTGACTCTGCGTCGTAAGAAAGTAGAAGAATTCAAACAAGAAAAACTCTCTGCCATTCTCCTGGGACAAAAATCCCAGACCATTTGGGATGAAAAGACAAATGCCTATTTCATCGCCCCCGGCAAGAAGATCAACAAAGATGATCTGGCCAGAATCAACTTCAAGAAGTTGGATATGGATGTAGAGATGGTGGAAGACAGCGCTATAAATAATATGATATATCAAGACATCTCGCTGAAGGTAAAACAATCCCTTGAACAAAGCGAGAATATTTACAAGAAATCCCGCGAACGTATCAAGCACGGAGACGAGCTGCAATATGGCGTGCGCAAGATGGTGAAAGTCTTTGTGGCCAAAAAGCGTAAGATCGAAGTGGGAGACAAGATGGCCGGACGTCACGGAAATAAGGGTGTGATCTCCATCATAGCCCCCATCGAAGACATGCCTTTTATGGAAGACGGTACCCCTGTGGATATCGCTCTCAATCCCTTGGGCGTGCCTTCCCGTATGAATATCGGTCAGATCATGGAGACTCACCTTGGCCTGGCGGCAAAGGCTCTCGGTTTTGATGCCGAGACTCCCATCTTTGATGGCGCCAGCAATGAAGATATCCGCAGCGAACTCAAAGCTGCCGGATATGCTGAAGACGGCAAGATGGTGCTTTATGATGGCAAAACTGGCAGTCCCTTCAAAGAAAGGGTGACAGTGGGGATTATCTATATGATGAAACTCAATCACCTCGTGGCAGACAAAATGCATGCCCGCTCCACCGGACCTTATTCTCTGATTACGCAGCAACCCTTGGGCGGTAAAGCTCAACACGGCGGCCAGCGTCTGGGAGAAATGGAAGTCTGGGCTCTGGAAGCCTATGGCGCCGCACATGTGCTGGAAGAAATGCTCACCATCAAAAGCGATGACGTGGATGGTAGAAACAACGCTTTCAAAGCCATTACCCGCGGAGAAAATCCGCCTGCGCCAGGAGTGCCGGAATCCTTTAATGTATTGGTGAGTGAACTCAAATCTCTCGGTTTTGACATTGAATTTGTCAAAGACGAGGAAGGCAAATAGGGGGATACAGGATGAAAGAAACAAGACGTGAACAAAGACCCGTGCAATACGATGCGGTCCGCATTAAGATAGCTTCTCCGGAAACTATCGTAGAAGAGTGGTCTCATGGTGAGGTCACAAAACCTGATACCCTGAATTATCGTACGTTAAAACCCGAAAAAGATGGCCTGTTCTGCGAACGCATCTTTGGCCCCGAACGCGATTATGAGTGCGCTTGCGGCAAATATAAAAAGAAACGCTTTCAAAATACGATCTGCGATCGCTGTAACGTATTGGTTACCAGCAGTCGTGTGCGTCGTACCCGGATGGGACATATAGCTCTGGCTGTGCCTATTGCGCACATCTGGTTCATAAAATCTGCTCCCTCCAAGATCGGTACTTTACTGGATATGACGATAAAGAACCTGGAAAGGGTGCTTTATTACGAATCCTTTATCGTGATCGATCCCGGTGACAGCCCTTATGAGAAGATGGAACTGATAGAAGTAGATGAATTCTACGAAATCAGAGATAAAGTCGGCGATAACTTTATAGCGATGATGGGTGCAGAAGCAGTAAGAGACTTACTGGCCGGCATTAATCTCAAAAACGAAGCGCTGGACCTTAGAACCCGGCTCAAATTTGAAGAGTCCGCCCTAAGAAAGCAGAAACTCATCAAAAAGCTGAAGGTAGTGGATGCCTTCATCAGAAGCGGTAATAAACCTGAACATATGATTATGGAAGCCCTGCCTGTGCTGCCTCCCACCCTGCGTCCTTTAGTGCCGCTGGAAGGGGGAAGATTTGCCACTGCAGACTTCAACGACCTTTACCGTCGTGTAATCACCAGAAATAACCGCCTCAAAACTCTAATAGAAATCCGCGCTCCGGAAGTGATCCTGCGCAATGAAAAACGTATGCTGCAGGAAGCTGTGGATGCCCTGATTGACAATAGCCGTAAAGCCCGCCCCGTGCGTGGACGCGGCAATCGTCCGCTGAAATCCCTCACCGACCAATTGAAGGGAAAACAGGGAAGATTCCGTCAAAACCTCTTGGGCAAACGTGTGGACTATTCCGGACGTAGCGTAATCACGGTGGGCCCCGATCTCAAACTCCATCAATGCGGCTTGCCCAAAGATATGGCAGTGGAACTCTTTAAACCATACCTGATCGAACGTCTGCAAAAGATGGGCGAAGTGGATAAGGTGAAGAATGCCAAGAAACTCATTGAGAAAAAGCAACCTGAAATCTGGAGCATTCTGGAAGACGTAATCAAAGATTACCCAGTTATGCTGAACCGTGCTCCTACTCTGCACCGTCTTGGCATACAGGCATTTATGCCCGTACTTACAGATAATAAAGCCATCCAGATTCACCCCATGGTCTGCGTTCCTTTTAATGCGGACTTTGATGGTGACCAGATGGGCGTATATATTCCGCTTTCTATGGAAGCGCAGATCGAAGCCAGAGTGCTGATGCTCTCTACCAGGAATCTATTGCTTCCCGCAAATGGCAGACTGGCCATGGCGGCAAACCAGGACATCGTTTTGGGCTGTTACTATATCACCATGACCGAAGAAGATGCCGATGAAGATTTCACGAAGATGCGTCATTTCTATGGCCCTGATGAAGTAATCGCCGCTTATGAATATGATGAACAATTGTGCAGTGTAAAAGGCGAGGTTTTAGTAGAACGCAGCCTGGATCTGCATACCTGGATCCGGGTCAAAATAGAAGGCAGTTTCGTGGTTACCACGGTAGGCCGGGTGATCATGAATCAGATCATTCCTTCCGAAGTGGGATTCCAGAACGTGACCTATGACAAGGCTAAGATCAATGATCTGGCCATGCTCTGTTACGATGCCGTAGGCCAGATGCGTACTGCCGAATTCCTGGACGAGCTCAAAGAACTCGGCTTCCGCTATGCTACCAGAGCCGGAGTCACCTTTAGTTTTGACGATATCATCGTGCCGAAACGCAAAGATGAGATCATCGACGAATCCGAAAAGGAAGTGACAAAGATCTGGGATATGCACCAAAAAGGTGGAATCACAGAAGACGAACGTATGCAACGTGTGGTGGACACCTGGAAAAAGACCACTGTACGCGTTACAGACGAGATGATGGAAGATCTTTCTCAAAATCGTAAAGGGCTAAATTCGATTTATATGATGTTTAAATCCGGTGCCCGCGGCTCCAAAGACCAGATCAAACAGCTGGGTGGAATGCGTGGTCTCATGGATAAACCTTCCAAAATCGGCGCCAGTGGTGGTGCAGATGTGATCGAAACCCCTATTAAATCAAACTTTAAACAAGGCCTTACCGTGTTGGAATACTTTGTTTCCACTCACGGTGCCCGTAAGGGTCTGGCCGATACAGCGCTGAAAACTGCTGATGCCGGATATCTCACCCGCCGCTTGGTGGACGTGGCGCAAAATGCCATTATCACCATGGAAGATTGCGGGACAAACCGCGGTGTGCACATGACCATACTCAAAGAGGGTAACGAAGTGGTGCAGACCCTGGCCGAAAGAATCCAGGGACGCTATGCTGCGGAAGACATCGTAGATCCCATTACCGGAAAGGTCTTGGTCTTCGCCGGTGAAGAAATCAGCAACAAGATGGCGCGCACTTTGCAAAATCATGGACTGATCAGCGTCCACGTGCGTAGCGTGCTTACCTGTGAAGCAGATCGTGGCCTGTGCTCCAAATGCTATGGTCGCAATCTCGGCACCCTGAAGCCTGTCCAGATGGGTGACCCCGTGGGTGTGATAGCAGCTCAGAGCATCGGTGAACCCGGAACTCAGCTTACCCTGCGTACCTTCCATATTGGTGGTGCCGTTTCCACAATCACGGATCTGGCTGAAGTGGTCTCCGCTCATGACGGCATTGTGAAATTTGAACGCATGAATACGGTTACAAATACCGAAGGAATGCTGATTTCAGTATCTCACTTGGGCAGAATGATCGTGGTGGACGAAGAGAATCCTGATAAAGTAATCGAAGAATACAAGGTGGAATATGCAGCCACAGTTCACGTACGCGATGGACAAAAGGTTGTCAAGGATGCCAAATTACTTTCCTGGGACCAGTTCAACAACCCCTTGATTTCTACAGCACAGGGTGTTCTGCATTATGAGCACTTTGTAAAAGACATTACCTTTAAAGAAGAATACAATGAAATCACCTTTAGTAATGATATCACAATCATCGAATCCAAAGACCGTAAGAAACAGCCTCAGTTCAAGGTCGTGGATGAAGACGGCACAGTCGGCTTGATCCCCCTTCCTGCAGGACTTGTGGTGCGGGTGGAAGATGGCAGTTTCGTCCATATGGGCGATATTCTCGGCCAGACTTCCAGGATGACGATCAAACAGCGTGATATCACCGGTGGTCTGCCCAGGGTGCAGGATCTCTTTGAAGCCCGCGTGCCCAAAGACAAGGCTCAGATCTCCGATATCGACGGCGTGGTAACCATCGGTGGCCTGAAGAAAACCGGCCGCGACATCTTTGTGACCCCGCCCAATGGTCTCTTTGCCACACACGATGGCCAGACCGAAATTATCCTGGATGATGATAAAACTCAGCACGTCTATGTGCTTTCCAGTAAGACGGTTTATAGCGAAAACGATGGCAAATGCACCATCGTCAAGGAAGGCCGCAAGGTCATGGTCGAGGTTGGCAAACGTAATAAAAAACCCACCGTTTATAACATCCCCAGAGGCATGTCCCTTATGGTTATGGACGGCAGTTCTGTGAAGAAGGGTGCTCCTTTATGTGGAACCGCCTTCATAGTTTCGCCCGAACAGGAAAGCATCGTGGAAAGCGGCGATATGGTTATCGAAGGACAGCCTTTGGCCGGACGCAGATATTCCATCCCCACCGGTAAGCGCATCATCGTGCACCAAGGCGATATGGTAGAGAGCGGTGACGCTTTGTCCGATGGCCCTCTGGACCCGCATGATATGCTGGTAAAAGGCGTGATCGAAGCGCAGATGCTGATCCTCAATGAGATTCAGGAAATCTACCGCAAACAGGGCGTGAAGATTGACGATAAACACGTGAGTGTGATCATTCGTCAGATGTTCAAAAAAGTCCGCATTACCGATAGCGGAAGCAGTAGCTTCTTGCAGGGCGATGTGGTGGATAAGATTCGCGTGGAACGAGAAAACCGCGAAGTTATCTCTTTTGAAAAACAGCCTGCTCAGTTTGAACAGCTGCTTTTGGGCATCACCAAAATTTCGCTCTTGACGGATAGCTGGCTTTCTTCAGCCTCGTTCCAAGAGACGACCAAAGTCCTCACAAAAGCCGCCATTGAAGGCAGCATGGACTATCTGGAAGGACTCAAAGAAAGCATTATCCTGGGTCACCGGATTCCTGTGGGAACTGGTACCAAAATTTATAACAACATGATCAAGGAAGCTGTAGCCAAGGGTGAAACCGTGGCTCAGATCATCAGCAAACTCGCCCACCCTGCGGTGGAAGTGGAAGCTGAAGATATCCTGGATTTTTAGATACTCGTGAATACACTGAAATGAAAAAAGGAGAAAATCAGTGCCAACCATTAACCAACTGATCCGAAAAGGAAGAACTACTGTTGAGTATAAAAAGAAAAACAGGGCGCTCATGGGATGTCCGCAAAGGCGCGGAGTATGCACACGTGTTTACACGACTACGCCCAAGAAACCCAACTCAGCTCTTCGTAAAGTCGCTCGTGTCCGTTTAGTAAACGGATTTGAAGTTACAGCTTATATTCCTGGAGAAGGCCACAACCTGCAGGAGCACTCAATTGTGCTCGTACGCGGTGGACGTGTAAAAGACCTTCCCGGTGTTCGCTATCATATAGTCCGCGGAGCTATGGACGCCTCTGGTGTCGATAAACGCACAAATTCCCGTTCCAAATATGGAACGAAACGTCCTAAAAAGAAATAGGGGGATGTAAATGCCAAGAAAACGCAAAGCAACCTTACTTGATGTACTGCCGGACCCTGTCTATAATGACCTCGTATTGAGCAAGTTTATGAACTGTCTCATGGTCAAAGGCAAAAAGTCCCTCGCCGAAAAGATCGTTTATGGTGCCTTTGATATTATCAAAGAAAAGACCGACCAGGAACCCCTGGAAGTCTTCAAGATCGCCCTTGAAAACGTGCGCCCCATGGTGAAAGTGGTTTCCCGCCGTGTAGGTGGATCAAACTACCAGATCCCCACAGAAGTGACTGAAAAAAGTGGCCGCGCCATCGCTTTTAGATGGATCATCGGCAATTCCCGCAAACGTAGTGAAAAGACCATGATGGAAAAACTTGCCGCTGAACTGATAGCTGCCTCCAAAAAAGAAGGCCCCTCCATCAGAAAGCGCGAAGACACCCATAAGATGGCTGAAGCTAATAAAGCTTTTGCCCATCTGAGATGGTAGTTTCCCTTCACAATTATCAGTCAAAAAGCTGTCAGATTTTTCTGACAGCTTTTTTGCCCTAAAGACCATGGCAATATGCCACGCAGGAGATACAAATGACTAAGAGAAAGATACTTATATTAACCCTGATTCTGTTTACAGGATTTATCTGGGCGCAAGGTTTGGAAACGTTTGATAATTTTGCCGCTACCGGTAGCAGCTATTCCACTGGAACATTTCTCGGGCAAGATGGTTCTACCTGGGCCTACACTCAGGCACGGGGAGACTCTGATATAGATGGCAAAGCCCTCATGATAGGGAGAAACCGCACACCCCAATCGCAGCTTGTTTCGGGCCTCATCTCCGGAGGAATCGGGACCCTGTCTTTTTCTTACAAACAGGCATTTTCTACAGATGTGAACCTTTTAGTTCTGGTCAATGACGAAGTGGTAGCTAATGTGACCTCTTCTTCACAACAGAACGTTATTCTGCAATCTCCTGAATTTCAGGTAGATGTCGCAGGAGATTTCACCTTTACTTTTATCAATGCCAATAACAGTGATGGCCAAGTGGTGATCGATAATATCCTA
>CAXZAB010000024.1:0-15414 GCA_964293715.1 uncultured bacterium
CCCACGCCACAGAGTCCGCAATTTTGCAGGATATCTTCTTTGGGCCGGGGGTTGAGTTTATAGTTCAAATTGCGTTCTACCAAGGCTCCCACGGGGCACACGTCTGTACATTTGCCACAGGCCACACAGCCGGTTTGGGTGAGAGATTCACCAAATTCCGGAGCCACAATCGCGGTAAATCCCCGGGAGATGAAGCCCAACACATTGGCACCCTGAATCTCAGCGCAGGTTCTGATGCAGCGGCCGCAGTTGATGCACTTATTGGCATTGCGTACGATGAAGGGATGGCTGTATTCGATGCGGTTTTTGGTGGAAGTACCCGCAAAACGTTCTGCCTCCACTGCATACTCGGTGCAGTAGGACCTTAGGGCACAGGTATCATTGACCTGGCAGCCGCATTCCAGACAGCGGGCTGCTTCACTGCGGGCCTGAATTTCGGAAAAGCCTGTTTCCACCTCTTCGAAGGTGCTGATAGCTTTATATAAAGGGATTTCAGGCATCCTGATACGGGGTGATTTATCATAAATATCATATTCTTCTACACAGACATCTTCCAGCCTGTGTGCCTTTCTGGAGATGAATTCAAACTTGGGGATAGGCAATTCTCCCGTTAAAAGATAGCTCTGAATGGCCCGGGCGGCTTTGCGTCCATCAGCAATAGCCTCGATAGCGGTGGCTGCTCCTCTTTGGAAGTCACCTCCGGCAAAGACATTGGCGATCCCGCTATACATCGTGGCAGTATCCACAATGGCGGTCTGCCAGCGGGAGATGGGCAGCGTCTGGCCATCCACTTTGTTTTCGGTTTCTGCAAAAGCGCTTACTTCGGGCACCTGCGAGATGGCGGCAATGATGCTGTCAAAGGTTTCATTGAAGAATTCTCCGGTAGGTTCGGGACGTTTTCTGCCGCTTTTATCCGGTTCTCCCAGACACATCTTTTCAATCTTTACTTCTTTGAGCTTGCAGTCTATGCCCTCGTATTCCACAGGAGCACAGAGGAAATGAAACTTTACTCCCTCTTGCATAGCGGCTTCGATCTCATATTTTTCAGCGGGCATTTCGGCTTCGGTGCGGCGATAGATCACCGTCACGTCAGAGCCCAGGCGCAGAGCGGTTCTGGCGCAATCGATGGCGGTATTTCCTCCACCCACTACGCCCACCTTTTTACCCAAAGGCATAGTTTGACCCTTGGCGTGGCTTTTCAGAAAATCCACTCCCAGATAGCATCCGCACAGATCACTGCCCGGCACCGGCATAGGCACAGCATTTTGCGCACCCACAGCCAGATACACAGCGTCATAGTCACGGCTGAGTTCACCCAGAGCAAGCTCTTTGCCCAGGGACATGCCATAGTGAATCTGCATTCCACCCATGCACATCAGCTCAATCTCTCTATCCAGAGTTTCTTTGGGCAGCCGGTACTCCGGAATGCCATATCTCAGCCAGCCCCCACAGGCTTCTTCCGCTTCAAAAATATGCACTTCAAAGCCTTCAAAACTAAGGTAATAGCCACAGGTCAGGCCGCTGGGCCCGCCTCCGATGATGGCAATTTTTTTTCCGTTATCAGGTTTTTTTTCGGGGACGTATTGCCAGAAGTCATGCATATCTTCATCTGCGGCAAATCTTTTGAGCTGACGGATGGCGATGGTTTCATCCACGATCTTCCGGCGGCATTCCACTTCACAAAAAGCGGGACACACACGTCCGATGGATAGCGGCATGGGCAGGGTGTCTTTGATGACCTTCACCGCTTCATGAAATTTTCCATTGGCGATGAGGGACACATAAGTCTGCACATCCACTTCGGCCGGACAGGCCAGGTTGCAGGGAGCTTCGCAATCCGCATAATGATCGCTGATGAGGAGTTCCAGGGCCATCTTACGGGCCGCATGGATCTCTTTGCTGTTTGTGGTGATCTTCATCCCCGGCTCGAGTTTTGTGCCGCAGGAGGTCACAAATCCAGAGCGACCTTCTACCTTCACCGCACAGACCCAACAGGATCCGCAGGGCGTAAGTTCTTTGTCGTGACAGAGGGTAGGAATGGCTATGCCTTCGCGGTTTGCGAGGTCCAAAATAGTCATTCCTTCAGTGGCTTCTATATTTTTTCCATTCAATACTACTTGCATTGACTTTATCCTTTACTGATCGCATTAAATTTACAGGCTGAGTAGCAGGCACCGCAGTGAATGCACTTATCCTGATCGATTATATGTATTTCCTTGATTGCTCCGGAAATACAAGAAACCGGGCACACTCTGGCACAGGCACTGCAGCCGATGCAGGTGTTGGGGTTGATTTCAAATTTTAAGAGCGAGGTACAAACCCCCGCAGGGCAACGTTTATCTTGAATATGCGCCAGATATTCATCTTCAAAATAGCGCAGAGTGGTGAGCACCGGGTTGGGAGCTGTCTGCCCCAGTCCGCAGAGCGAACCCTGGGAGATATAACAGGCCAAATCCCGCAGCTTTTGAATATCCTCCATAGTGCCTTGGCCTTTGGTGATGCGGATGAGGATTTCCAGCATACGGCGGGTTCCAATGCGGCAAAAAGTGCATTTTCCGCAAGATTCGTTTTGGGTGAAATTCAGGAAAAAGCGGGCAATATCCACCATACAGGTAGAAGTGTCCATCACCACCATGCCTCCAGAGCCCATAATCGCGCCGGTGGCATTGATGGAATCGTAATCCACTGTGGTATCCAAAAGTGAAGCCGGGATGCAGCCCCCGGAAGGGCCTCCCATCTGTACCGCTTTGAAGGGCTTCTCGGTTTTCATACCTCCGCCCACTTTATAGATAATATCGCGTAGTGAAATGCCCATCGGTACTTCTATCAGGCCACTGCCGGCGATCTTTCCGGCCAAGGCAAAGACCTTGGTGCCGGGAGATTTCTCTGTGCCGATCTTCTTGAATTCATCTGCGCCATGGCTGATGATCCAGGTGATATTGGCCCAGGTTTCCACGTTGTTAATATTGGTAGGGCAGCCCCAGAGACCTTTTTCGGCGGGGAAGGGGGGACGAATTACGGGCATACCGCGTTTGCCTTCAATGGATTGCATCAATGCAGTTTCTTCTCCGCAGACGAAGGCACCGGCCCCCTCTTTGATATGGAGGGTAAAGTTAAAATCGGATCCCATAATATTTTCGCCCAGATAACCATTTTCCTGGGCAGCTTTGATGGCAAGCTTGAGATGCGCCACTGCCATGGGATACTCGGCCCGGCAATAGACATAGCCTTCATCCGCACCCATTGCATAAGCGCCGATGGTCATGCCTTCGATCACGTTGTGAGGATCTCCTTCCAGGGTGCTGCGGTCCATAAATGCACCGGGATCGCCTTCATCGGCATTGCAGATCACATATTTCTTGTCACCTTTAGCCTTGGCGGCAAAACTCCATTTCAAGCCCGTAGGGAATCCAGCTCCACCCCGGCCCCGGAGGCCGGAAGCTTTTACTATATCTATGGTCTCGTGTGGACTCATAGTCATTACTTTTTTCAGAGCCACATAGCCCCCGTGTGCCTCATAATCGGCGATGGAGGTGGGATC
This sequence comes from uncultured bacterium, assembly GCA_964293715.1. Classification (GTDB taxonomy): domain Bacteria; phylum Cloacimonadota; class Cloacimonadia; order Cloacimonadales; family Cloacimonadaceae; genus UBA5456. The sequence goes on from CAXZAB010000024.1 coordinate 3,542, forward strand.
TATCACTCCACAATTGCGCAGCACGATCCGGGTTTGTTCATGTAGCAAGCTATTGCGGCTGCCTTCCTGCTTTTCTGCCAGGATGATGTTGGCATGGGGAACTTTGCCTTGGCGATAGTCTTCAATATTATCCAGAATTTCTCCGGATTTGACTTTGCCCAGGCTGATGGTTCCCAGTTCATTGCCGCTGAGTTCCACAATGGGTTCTTCAAAGCACATGCCGATGCAGGCAGTACGCATCAGTTTAAAATCTGCCCCGCTTTGGCGATGCTTTTCTAATAGTTCATATATTTCTTGGGCTCCTGCGGCAACGCCACAGCTGGCAAGCCCTACTTTTATTGTAATTTGGCTCATTGTCCCTCCCCATGCGCATAACGCTTCAGGATATTTGGAATAGACTCTGGAGTGAGTTTCCCAAAAGTGGTGTCATCGATCATGATGACCGGGGCCAGTGAACAGCAGCCCAAACAGGCTACTTCCACCAGGGTAAAATTCATGTCTTCGGTGGTGTCTTGATCACCTTTCAGTTTCAAGGTTTCTTTCAAGGCTTCCTTGATCTCATCCGCGCCGGAGACATGACAAGCTGTCCCTTTACAGACGCGGACGATGTGTGTCCCCTGTGGCTTAAGCTTAAACATGGAGTAAAAAGTGGCTACTCCATATATATCTGCAGCGGGGATTTGCATCTTGTCCGCTATATAACGCATGGCATCCTTTGAAAGGTAGCCAAGCAGATCTTGAGCTTCTTGCAACAAAGGGATCAGGATTCCCGGCTTTGATTGATAAGCCTGGATGATTGTATCTAGCTTTGAAAAATCCTTTTCCATTATGTTTCCTTTGTACTTAGCTTCTGGTAATAGTCCACGGCACACACATTTACGCAGACTAAACCAAAGTAAAGTGATAAATTCACAGCAAGCGCGAACTGTCAATTGAAAAATGTTCGCTCTAATATCTGAGTAGGTCCCAGGGTGAAAATCAGAAGTTTAGTTACCAATATACACAGGCCAAACATTTGTCAAGCTATGGTTAGAGTGACGGGATCTGATTGGCACTTAAGTATATACCATTCAAAAAGATGATAGGCAGCGCTTTAAGCTCTGTATTACAGGCTGCCGCTTGCTTGATACTTACACACAAGATTAAGATGTTTTAGACTCGAGATGGCTCGGGGACTCAAGTTCGACTCGGGTTAAAAGTCTGATAAAAGCAAGTTTAAGAGTTAAGGACGGGGTGAGCTTTCTCTGCTCTTATATCTACCAGATGAAGTCTTGTTCAGACTTGTTTCCAGGAGCCGTATTTCGAGCCTATAATCACCCTTTACAGAAAATCAAAAAGGGGGCGGGAAGCAGGAATCAGGATTTGTTATTGACAGAATTCCAGCAGGCAGATATTGTTCCTTACTGTGACAATATACCTGAATAGCACATCCAATAACGTCTTACGGAGTTTAAAAAATGAAAATACTGATTACAGGTGGCGCGGGCTTCATCGGTTCGCATTTGGCGGAACGCCTTCTCAAAGAAGGTAATGAAGTGTACGCGATAGATAACCTTTCTACCGGAAGTCTTGATAATATTGTGCCGTTTCGGGATCATCCCAAGTTCCACTTTTGTACGGGGAGCATTCTGAATCGTGAGCTGATGGATGAACTGATCTCTAAATGCAAGCAGGTCTATCATCTGGCGGCAGCGGTAGGGGTAAAATACATCATAGAAAACCCTCTGCTTTCGCTGAAAACCAATATTATGGGCACGGATAACGTCCTGGAATTGTGCAATAAATATAAATCCAAAGCTTTGATCACCTCCACCAGCGAGATATATGGCAAGAGTGAGAAAGTTCCTTTTTCGGAGCAGGACGACCGTCTTCTGGGCTCCACACACATCAGCCGCTGGGGTTATAGCTGCTCCAAGGCTATTGATGAATTTATGGCTCTGGCCTTTTATCGCGAAAAGAAGCTGCCGGTGGTAATCGTACGCTGTTTCAATACCGTGGGACCACGTCAATCCGGACAGTACGGCATGGTTTTGCCGAAATTCGTGAAAGCAGCCCTAATGGGTCAACCCATAGTAATTTTTGGCACGGGCAAACAGACCCGCTGTTTTGCCGATGTTTCGGATGTCTCGGGCGCACTCATCAAACTGATGAACAGCCCTGAATGCGAAGGCGAAATCTTCAATGTGGGCACCACAGAAACCATCAGCATAGAAGAGCTGGCCAAGAAGGTAAAAAGCATGTGCAAAAGCAAATCCAAGATCGAATACATGAGCTATGAAGTGGCTTATGAAGAAGGATTTGAAGATATGATGAACCGCAAGCCAGATTTGGACAAAATCAAAAAAAGCATTGGCTATGAGCCGAAATACAAACTTGATGACATCATCTGTCGTATGATAGAGTATTATGAAAACTAAATATATATTCAGCATAGCTCTCTTGCTGCTGATCAGTCTGAGTTTTGCGCTGGACTTTCCTCTGGCCGAGATTCCGCGTCTGAGCATCAGCATCAGTGGTTATGTGGAAAATCCAGGTACCTACAAAGTCAATCCTACAGACCGGCTTTCGGATGCTTTGCTGCAAACGGAAGGCCCGCAGGAGCTCAAGCTCCGGCAGCCCGCTATCATTAAAGAGGAGCTGGATCCTCTGCAAAAGCTGAATCCCATTCCCCAGCTCAGAGAAAATGAAGAGAAACCCCGGGATTTTTCAAAGCTTCAGGCTCTGCGCCATATCCGCCTGATCCGCGGGGGCACAGAAGAGACCTACGATCTGCTGCGATTTTTACGCACGGGTGAGATCTCGCAAAATCCTTTGCTAAGGGATGGTGATTTGATTCACGTTCCGGTGATAGAGGATATCATCACTATCCAGGGCGCGGTAGCTTATACCGGCGATCTGGAATATAAAGCGGGGGATACTGTGGGGCAGATGATCGCTCTGGCTTTGGGCACTTTGCCCGGGGCAGACCTCTCTGCAGTGCGCCTGAGCTTATATCAGGGAGAAGGCATCCCTTATAAAGTCCAGATCTTGAATTTGAAAAGTCAGCCTCAGTTAAAAAACACTGTCATTCATCCCGGAGACCAACTAATGATACCCCTCAACAGCCGTTTTCAAGAGAAAAAGCAGGTGAACCTGAGCGGTGAATTTGTGCATCAGGGCGAATATATTTTGGCCAAGGATGCCACCTTGTGGGATGTAATTCAAATGGCCGGTGGTGTGACTGAAAACGCAGATCTGGCCAATGCGGTGGTTTTGAACCAAATTTACAATGCCGGGCTGGATCCCGAATTTGAACGCCTTAAACTCAATAGCTCCATGGAGATGAGCCCCATCGAATACGCCTATTTCCGCAATAAACTGCGTCAGGCGCAGGGGCGATACAACGTTGATTTTGAGAAAGTATTGGGCAGTGAAGGGGAAAAGGGCGATATTATCCTTAACAACGGTGATTACATCTACCTTCCCGAAAAGCTTAATATGGTGAGGGTAAGCGGTCAGGTCAAAAGTCCCGGACTGACACCCTACAAAGCCGGTGAAAACTGGAAATATTACATTCAGCAAGCTGGAGGATATGCCAATAATCACAATAACCTGAGGGTCAGAATCTTAAATGCCAGCAGCGGAAATTGGGAAAAGGCAAAAACGAATCAGCCTCTGAAACCGGGGGATATGATCTTTGTGCCGGATAAATTGGATCGCAGTTTCTGGGTGGATATCAGAGATATTGTAGGCATCACCGCCTCAGCCATCACGATTTTAATTGGGGTTCAAAACCTCACAAAATAAGGAGTTTTACACGATGAAAGTACCGATGTTGGATTTACACGCTCAATATGAAACGCTGATGCCCGAGATTAGGGAGCAGCTGGACAAGGTTTTTGCCAGTCATCATTACATTATGGGTGCTCAGGTGAAAGAGTTTGAAGAAAAAATGCAAAAGTATCTGGGTATCAAACACGCCATTGGCTGTGCTTCGGGCACGGATGCTTTGGTGCTGGCGGTGAAGGCTTTGGAGATCAAAGATGGGGATGAGATTATCACCACTCCTTTCACCTTTTTTGCCACGGCTTCGTCGATCTGGCGCAATAATGCCCGCCCTGTCTTTGTGGATATCGATCCTAAAACTTTCAATCTGGACCCTGTCAAACTTCAGGCGGCAATCACGCCCCGCACCAAGGCTATTATGCCTGTGCATCTGTTTGGACAATGCTCGGATATGCAGGCCATCATGGAGATTGCCAAAAAACACAATCTGAAGGTGATCGAGGATAATGCTCAAGGCATTGGCTCTACCTGGAATGGCCAGATGAGCTGCTCTTTTGGTGATATCGGCACTCTGTCTTTCTTCCCCAGCAAGAATCTGGGCGCAATGGGCGATGCAGGAATGTGTCTTACCAATGACGATGAATTGGCTAAAGCACTCAGACAGCTCCGCGTGCATGGCGAAGGCCCTAAATATTATCACAAGTGCGTGGGATTGAACAGCCGTCTGGACACTCTGCAAGCTGCGGTGCTTTCGGTGAAGCTGGATCATCTGGCTGCCTGGAGCAAGACGCGCCGTGCCAATGCTGCTTTTTATGATGCGAACTTAGCCGGCATCGAAGGACTCACCACTCCCTATATAGACCCCAAAGCGGTAACTATCTACAATCAATATACTCTCATAGCAACCCGTCGGAATGAGCTGATGGAACATCTGCAAAAGAAAGATATCGGCTGTGCAGTATATTATCCTCTGCCCTTACATCTGCAAGAGTGTTTCACGGACCTGGGTTACAAAGAAGGCGATATGCCCGTGGCAGAAGAGATGGCAAAGAAAGTTGTTTCTATCCCCATCTATCCCGAATTGACCCGGGAAATGAAACAATATGTAGTGGATAGCATCAAAGAATTTTATAATTAAGGAGCAATGTGTGCGCTATATCGTATGTATCAAGCAGGTCCCCAATACCACTGAGATCAGAATTGATCCAGTGACGAATACCCTGATCCGCGAAGGTGTGGAGAGCATTCTCAATCCCTTCGATACCTATGCCATCGAAGAAGCGGTGCGGCTCAAAGAAGCTCATGGCGGCACTGTGATTGCCATCAGCATGGGGCCTCCGCAATCTGAAGCTACTTTGAGAGAAGCGGTTTCTTTGGGCGTGGATGAGATCTATCTGCTCTGTGATCGCAAATTTGCCGGAGCGGATACCTGGGCTACCAGTTACACTTTGGCTGCCGCGATCAAACATCTGGGAGAATACACTCTTATTCTCACAGGACAGCAGGCGATTGATGGAGACACTGCTCAAGTGGGACCTGGCATCGCTGCTCATCTGGATATCCCGCAGACCTGTTTTGTGCGCAAGATCGAGAGCCTTGATTGTCACAAGGCCACAGTGCAGCGTCTCATGGAAGATGGCTATGACACCATTGAAATGAAGCTCCCGGGCCTGATTTCAGTAGTCAAGGAGATCAATAACCCCAGGCTGCCTTCGTTGAGAGGCAAACGCAGCGCCCGCAACGCCGAACTCAAGATTCTGACCGCAGAAGATTTGAATCTGGATGAGGCCAAAATCGGACTGAACGGTTCGCCCACGCAGGTGCTGAACATCTTTAGCCCCAAACACGATAAACAGGTAGAGAAGTTTGACGGTGACCCCGATGAGGCCGTCGATCTGATCGTGAAACGCCTGGATGCCTTTACCAAGAGATGACTTATGATACAGTTTCCTAACATCAGTCCTGAGATCGCCAGCTTTTCGCTGTTCGGTCTGAATTTGCATATTCGCTGGTATGGCTTTTTGTACGTGCTCAGCTTTGTACTGGCCTACTTTCTTTACCGTCCTTTGCTGCGCAAAAGGGGCATAGAACTGGAGCGGGACAAATATGAATCCCTCATCTTTTATCTGATGCTGGGCGTGATTCTGGGCGGGCGTTTGGGCTATGTGCTCTTCTACAATTTCATGCATTATCTGACCCACCCTCTGGCTATCTTCGCCGTCTGGGAAGGAGGCATGAGCTTCCATGGCGGTGCTTTGGGCGTGATTATAGCCGGCATCATTTTTTGCCGGCAAAACAAGCTCTCTTTTATGGCCATGGCAGATCCGGCGATGCCTGTGGTAGCCATAGGCCTGGCTCTGGGACGCCTGGGCAACTTCATCAATGCCGAGCTCTGGGGCAAAGTCACCACCCTCCCTTGGGGAGTGGTCTTTCCGGGAGCCGGCGGTTTGCCTCGCCATCCCACTCAAATTTACGAAATGCTTACAGAAGGTTTGCTTTTGGGGATTATCTCTTATATTATCCTAAAGAAACGGCTCAAAGAAGGTCTGGGTTTCTGGACATTTATCGGCGGTTATGGCATTGTGCGCTTCTTGATTGAATTTGTACGGGTGCCGGATGATATCGACTTTTACCACGATTTTGGTTTCATCTTTGGCTTTATGAGCATTGGCCAATTCCTTTCACTTTTGATGATTATCGCTTCCGGTATCGGAATCTGGTTCTTGTATAGGAGAAAAGCATGAAAAAATTACTTACTATCAGTCTCATCGTCATCAGCCTGTTTTTGGCTTCCTGTGCGGTTCTTAGGCCCACAGACGAATCCATGCTCAGAGCAGAGCTCAGAAAATGGGAAAGCTTTTCCGGAGACGGCGTCATCGAGCTCTCAGCCTATGGCTTTAACCTGCGCAAGCCCTTCACAGTGGCCAAAAGCGCCAATCAGATGCGTCTGGACGTTATCGAAGGTGGAATCTTTGGAGCGGGTGCTTCGCCTCTTATCAGTATGTATTTGGGGGGTTATTCCTCCATTCTTGCCCCTGCCATGCCCATTTTGGAAACCCTTGATCTGAAAGACAAGATTCCTCTGGGAACTCTGGCCTTATTCTCCTCGGCGGACTTCCTCTTTGAGAAATACGGTGCAGAAATCATCCGTGAAAAAGCCATCGTGCGAGACAGCATGAGCATCAATTTCACCCCGAAATACCAATTGGATTCTGTGGTAGACCGTAAATCCGGAGCAAGGGTAAACGTGAGTTACACGAACCGGGGCGCACTGGACAAGATGGAAATAAAAGTCGGGCGCAATGTCACGGCCAGATTGCTCTTTGACGATGTGAAATATCAGGTGCCGAACATACTGCCTTTGCCAAAAGGTACGGGCACACAACAAAACATCATGGATCTCTTAAAAGATGAAGGATTGTTTAAATTGTTTAAAGGACTTTTGGAGGACTAAATGATTCCGCGTTATACTTTGGTAGAAATGGAGCGCATCTGGACGCTCGAAAACCGTTACCGCTGCTGGCTGGAAGTAGAATTAGCCGCAGCCGAGGCTATGCATGAAATGGGTATGATTCCCACTGTGGATTACAAAGCTATCTCCGAAAAAGCAGATTTTGATGTGGAACGCATCAACGAGATTGAGCTGGAAACCCGTCATGACGTGATTGCCTTTTTAACTAATGTAGCCGAATATGTGGGTCCCGCTTCCCGCTGGATTCATTATGGCATGACCTCTTCGGATGTTTTGGACACTGCCACAGCCTTACAGCTCAAACAGGCAGGAGAGCTGATTTTATCCGAACTTTACCGCTTGGCGGAGACTCTTAAGCTGAAGGCCAGAGAGCACCGTCACACACTCTGTATGGGCCGCAGCCATGGCATCCATGCCGAGCCCACTTCTTTTGGGCTCAAGTTTGCCCTCTGGTATGATGAAACGAACCGTAATATCAAACGCCTGCAGGAAGCCATCCGGATCGTGAGTGTAGGCAAAATCTCAGGAGCCGTGGGAAATTATGCCCATCTTGATCCTGAGGTAGAAGAGCGGGCCTGCAAGCATCTTGAGCTGAGGTCGGTAAACATCTCAACGCAGGTGATTCAGCGTGACCGCCATGCCCAATTCATCTTCTCTATCGCCCAGATCGGTTCCACCCTGGAAAAGATCGCTCTGGAAATCCGCCATCTGCAACGCACCGAAGTGAACGAAGCAGAAGAAAACTTCACCCGGGGCCAAAAAGGCAGCTCTGCCATGCCCCACAAACGCAATCCCATTCTCAGCGAACAGCTTAGTGGCCTGGCCCGCATCTTGAGAGCCAATGCCGCTGTCGCTCTGGAAAACAACCCGCTTTGGCACGAACGTGACATCTCACATAGCAGCGTGGAACGCATTATCCTGCCGGATAGCAGCATTCTCATCCACTATATGCTGGTCAAAAGCAGCGCTATGATAGAATCTCTGGCCGTGTATCCGGAAAATATGATGAAGAATATCGAGCTCACCGGCGGTCTCGTTTTCTCGCAAGCACTGCTCTTGCACCTCACCGATAGCGGAATGAGCCGGGAGCAAGCTTATGCTCTGGTTCAAACTAACGCCATGAAGTCCATAAACGACGGGGACGATTTTAAAACACTCATCCTCGACAGTAAGGAGATCACCGATGCCTTGGGCGAAAAGACGATCCACGAGATATTCTCTTACGATCGTTATCTGAAGAATGTAGATCAGATTTTCCATCGCTGTGGCATCATCTAAAAAGGAAAGACCCATGAAAAAGATTATAATTACCCTGATCGCGCTTACCCTCATCATCCCTATGTTTGCCCAAACCGCACAGCGCATCACCGGAGTGTGGTTCAGTGGGGAAAAGAACAGTAAAATTGAAATTACCCAAGACGAGAATGGCTTATTTGTCGGCCATATCATTTGGCTTGAGGAGCCCAATAACAAAGACGGGAAGCCCAAAACCGATCTGAAAAACCCTGAAGTCAAGCTTCAGAACAAGCCTATGATAGGACTGCAGGTGATTAGTGATTTGAAATATGACGGCAAGGACAAATACAGCAATGGCAAAATCTACGATCCCCAAGCCGGCAAAACCTATTCCGTAAGAGCAGAGATCTTGAATAACAGCACCCTTTCTCTGCGCGGTTATATCGGCATCCCTCTGGCCGGCAGAACGGACACCTGGACGCGCACCACAAAATGACAAAGTACCTGCTTTCCGAGGGCGATGTCCTGGAAAGAATCAGGAAGTTTCAGGTTCGCTCCCAGGCCCTACCTTTGGCCTTGGTCATCGTCAGTTTTGTCTTGGCCATGGGCTTTGGGAACAATATTTATCTGCTGATCTTTGCGATAGCGGGGGCCCTTTTATATGCCAACGCATTTATGACCCACCGCTATCGCCAACGTATCCTGCAGCCTTTGGCAGACAGCCTTTATGCGCCGGTCTCAGGCAAGGTGGAATCCCTGGTGGAAGCTGGCGACATCCTGAGGATCACCATCCACAAAAGAGCCTACGATCATGTGGAAATACGCTGTCCGATCGATGGCTGCTATTGGGAGGCCACGGATTTGATTTTGAAAGATCCCCGGCTCAGGCTTTCCTTTTCGGCCAAACGCATCTTCCGCATTACCGACGCCCGTATGAAGGTGGGCGAAGTGCTTTCTCTGATGATCGGCAAAGGCACTTGCGTAATTGAATTGCCCAAATCCCTGAGTCCTTTGGTGCAGAGAGGCAGTGTTTGCGAGGCCGGAGAAACCAGAATCTGCGTCCTGGATGAGATCGCTCAAAGCTGAATATGAGGAGCGTCACGGCTCCTCATTCTACGGCTTTCAGCCCAATTCATCCCAATAAAATATAGTCCTGAGGAGTGTAATATGGAAAAGCTCAGATTGGGTATCTCTTCCTGCCTTTTAGGCAACGAAGTACGCTATGATGGCGGGCATAAACGCGATATTTGGATAGTAAATACCCTGGGAGATTTTGCAGAATATGTAGTGCTTTGCCCGGAACATGACTGCGGATTGACCATTCCCCGTGAGGCTATGAATCTCAAGGGTAAGAAAGATGAGTACCGTATGGTCACCGCAAAAACCGGGATAGACCACACCCAAAAAATGCTGGACTGGAGCGAAACGGCTATCGCCGGTCTTGAGACAGAAAAGCTCTGTGGCTACATCCTGAAGAGCAAATCCCCTTCCTGCGGCATGGAAAGAGTTAAGATTTATCCCCTTCATGGCGGCCCTGCCGGTAAGACCGGAGTGGGCATCTTTGCCCGCGAATTGATCAAAGCTTATCCGCTTCTGCCCATCGAAGAAGAAGGCAGATTGCACGATGCTGCCATTCGCGAGAATTTCATAGAACGGGTGTTTATCATGCAACGCTGGCACGATCTGCTTTCCCGTAAGGTAGGCCCAGCAGAGATTATCAACTTTCACACCATTCATAAATACCTTTTGATGGCGCACAGTCCGCAGCACTATCGTGAGATGGGTAAACTGGTGGCGGAAGTGAAGAAGCATCCTCTGCCGGAATTTTTGGATAAGTATCTGGAGCTCCTGATGACTGCCACCAAGAGACACGCAACTCCCAGCAAGCACCAAAACGTGCTGCACCATCTTCTGGGCTACTTCAAAGAGGACCTGGACAGCTTCGAAAAACAGGAATTGATTCAGCTTATTAGCCAATACAAAGATGGCCTCATCCCGCTCATTGTGCCCATTACCCTGCTCAGCCACTATGTGCGTAAATACGACAAAGAATATCTGTCCGATCAGGTCTATCTGTATCCCCATCCCATGGAGCTGAAACTGCGGAATCATGTGTAAGGAGATGTGCTGTAATGTTTTGTTAGTATGTTCAAATGTCTTGTTAGGTGTACTGAGCAAAGAAAACGGGTTTGGAACCACCATCATGATCCCTATGTCAGAATTGCTTATACCTGCTTCCTAAGCAAGGTGACGCTTGAGCCTCCAATTTGGTTTTAACATGTTTTCAAGTCGGGTTGACTCGAAAATACGTGTCAATTCGACTTGGACGCGCATTGGAAGCGTGTTTGTGGGAAGAGTGTGTAACAGGTGTTATTGCACCTGAGAGCCTTGGAGAAACAGAGCAATATTGCGCTGATTACCTGAGGGTAAAGGCCAGTAATGTCAAGCTGAAATAGAAAGATATCGATATAGATAACTATATACAGGTCAATGAGTAAGAATGATATTTGAATGAGGTATCAACAGCTTCTGTACTGGCAAGATCAGAAAATATCACTTTGTTCTTGACAGAATCCGGCAATGTTATGAAAAGTATAGATAAGATGAAAATTAAGGGATGAGGTAAATTCAACAGATGATTTCTATGAACCCCAAGACCAATATGGCCGCAATTATAAAGATCTATAGCAAAAGACGGATGCAGAATTTCCGTGCTCACATTCCGATCAGGATAGAGAAGAAGAACTTTATCGTCAAAACGGCTGATTCCAAAGAGGAGCTCAACGCAGCTCTGAAACTGCGGCATGACGTCTTTTTGGATGAATTGCTCAAGAAACGGCGGCGTTCAGGACTGGATAAAGACAAGTTTGACAAGCTCTGCGATCACCTCATCATCATCGATAAACGCACCGGGATGATGATAGGCACCTACCGCATTCAATCGTCTTTATACGGCAAAAAATGGTATACGGCCACAGAGTTTCACATGAAACATATCAAGAATCTGCCAGGGACAAAGTTGGAACTGGGACGGGCTTGTGTGCATCCCGATCATCGCAACGGCGTAACCATCGCGCTCCTCTGGGAGGGCATTACGACCTACATGGAAGCCAGCGATACGAATTACCTCTTCGGTTGCTCCAGTATCAAAACCACAGACCGCGATGAAATCAAGCAAATCTATCATTACCTCAACCAAAATGGACATCTTAGCCATGAACACCGGGTGCGTCCTAAGGGCAAATTCTTGGTTCCAGGCATGAAACGCCAATTGAAAGCCCAGCCCTTTGCAGAGATTCAGCCCAATGTAAAGATGAAAGATATGATCCCCTCACTCCTGGCTTCGTACCTTAAGGTAGGCGCCAAGGTCTGCGGCTCTCCAGCCCTGGATCGCAATTTC
>CAXZAB010000025.1:0-15397 GCA_964293715.1 uncultured bacterium
GCAAGAAGTGAGAACTTAAGTTGTTCTCAGATAATCGTAAAAACTATGTGTTGGAATTTACACCAACCTTTGAGACCTGACTAAAACCTGACTAAAAAATGAGAATATCACCTTATGATGAAATATTCCTTGCCAAAACAACGATACTTTGTTTTAAGGTTATTAGAAATACTAAATTGAGGAAGGATATCAGATGAAACGGCTTGTAATCAGCATACTGGCACTAATCGCGCTCTGCGGATGCGTGCATTATGATGAAGAGCTCTGGCTGCATAGAGACGGTTCAGGCAAGGCCAAATTGCGTATTGTACACAGGTCGCCTTATGAAAATCCGGAAGAGATTTTGAGTAAAGCAGGGCTTCCAGGGATCAATCTGATCAGTTACAATGTCCAACGCAAAGGGGCCGACGTAATCTATGATATCACCTTCAAATTCAAGAATATAGAAGCTTTTAACAATGTGAATGACCAGCTCGGCGCAGCGGATTTTTGGGGCAAGATCACGCTCAATAAAGAACCCGGACGCAAGATTACCTTCCAACGCCGGATCGCCTTGGGCAGTGCCGAAGGGGACGATGATCTGGAAGAGTATTTCAGCCAACTCCATACCACGCATCCCATTTGGAATTACAAACTGCACATTCCCTGGAAGATTGTGAAGACAAATGCCCTGCCCGAAAATTCGGAAATCAAAGGTAAAACTCTTGCTTGGAGCTATGACACCGCCAAGATGTGGAATACCCACGAATATATGACTGCGGAATTCCAGAAAGAACTGCCCTGGTTTGTCTTTGTGGTGGGCGCTGTAGTCCTGCTGCTGATCTTCTTTGTGATCTACTGGCTATTTCGCGTCCGCAAACGGTCTCATCTTCTGGAGCAGTTAAAGACCAACTCTTAGTGGGCCTCATACCAGTTTTTACCAATTCCCACATCCACAGATAAACGAATCTTATGCCGGTACTCCTGGGGCAAAGCTGCTTCCATCTCATCCCGCACCAGCTTCTCTGCCTGCACCGCAAAATCCTTGTGAACTTCAAAGACCAATTCGTCGTGCACTTGCATGATCATGCGGATTTTGGGCTCGGAATGGATTTTGGCATGGATACTAAGCATGGCTCTTTTGATGAGATCAGCGGCGCTGCCTTGGATGGGCATATTGACCGCGATGCGCTCTGCTTCACTGCTGATTCCTTTATTCCTGCTGCGGATGCCCGGAAGATCCAGCACCCTGTCAAAAAGGGTGAGGGCACGGCCGGAGCTTCTGACTTTGGCGATGCATTCCGCCTTAAAATTACTGATGGCGGGAAATTGGGCGAAGTAGTTTTCGATCATAGTCTTGGCATCGCTTTGCGAGATACTGAGCTCCCGTGCCAGTTTGCGCTGGCCCATGCCATACATGAGTCCAAAATTGATGGTTTTAGCGGCTCTGCGCATATCACTGTTTACATCTTTTAATTCTACGTCATTGATCTGAGCCGCAGTCTGTTTGTGAATATCGATATTATCTTCAAAAGCCTTTAACATCTTTTCATCACCAGACATCAGGGCCAAAAGCCTGAGTTCGATCTGAGAATAATCCGCCGCCATGATCAAAAAATCATCGTCACCGGCGATAAAGGCTTTGCGAATCTCGCGACCGGTCTTCGTCCGGATAGGGATGTTTTGCAGATTGGGATTGGTGGAGGAAAGCCTGCCTGTAGAGGCTACACACTGATTAAAGGAGGAGTGAATACGCTGGGTCTGGGGATTTACCAGGCGGGGCAAGGCGTTCACATAAGTGTTTTGCAGTTTGACCAACTGCCGGTAATCTATGATTTTGCTGGCAATCTCATAATCTTCAGAAAGCGCTTCCAAAACGCTGTTATCCGTAGAAAATCCGGTTTTAGTTTTCTTTTTCGTGGGCAGTTTCATCTCGTCAAAGAGCAAGATGGCCAATTGCTGGGTGCTATTGAGATTAAATTCATATCCGGAGATCTCGTAAATCTCTTCGGTAAGCTTTTTGATCTCGATATTCAGCTCGTGCGAGATCTCGGACAGCACCTTCTCATCGATGCTTATGCCTAATTCTTCCATCTGCATCAAGACCGGCATCAAGGGCAAATCCAGCTCATAAAACACCTTTTTGGCAGGACTCTGCTTTAGCCTGGCTTTATAAATCTTGTACAAAGCCAGAGTGGCCCAGGCATCTTCCGCTGCATAAGGATAAGCGTCTGATACTGAGACCAGATCAAAACTGATCTGCTTTGCACCCTTGCCAATGAGCTCTGTAATAGGCTGCATGCGGTAGCCAAGTTCACGGGCTGCACAATCATCCAGCGAGAAGGTGAAGGCACCGGCATCCAGGATATAAGCTGCGATCATGGTATCAAAGAAAGGCTCCGGGATCAGCCAGCCATGACGCTTCAGGATCATCATGTCGAATTTGAGATTGTGACCCACTATGGTCTTACCCTTGCAAGCCCTTGCCAAAGCTTGCACAGTCTCTTCCAGATCTAAATTATCTGCCATCTGATGCCCCAAGGGCAGATAGTAGGCTGTGGTGGGCTCCCAACACAGTGAAATCCCCACCAGAGCAGCGCTGGTCCAATCCAGTGCATCGGTCTCGGTATCCAGACCGATCACGTCTGCCTGAGCCAGCTCTTTTAGCACTGTATCCAGCTGCTCTTTATCCACCAAGATGGATTCAAATTCTCTTTTGACCTCGGGAGCAGCAGATTCCGTTTCGGACTCCGTGCTCTCAAATATATCCGCCTGCTCTAAGGGAGCTTCCGCCTTTTTGTCAGCACTCAGAAAACGTGTTTCCACTCTGCGCTGCAAACTGCTGATCTCATAATGCTTCATAAAGGGCAGAGCTTTGCTTAAACGCTTGGGGTCAAAGAACAGCGTATCCCTGGCAGGAAGCTCAAGCTCGGCATCCCGGACTATGCGCGCCAGATGCTGAGAAAGGAAGGCATTATCTTTGTTTTCAAGCAGTTTGCCCCTGTACTTTGTGTCCACTTCATCAATGTGCTCATAGATCTTCTGAAGGCTGTCGTAATCAGTCAAAAGCTGTTTTGCAGAGACCGGGCCTATGCCCCGCACTCCGGGAATATTGTCTGAACTGTCTCCCACCAAAGCCAGATAATCGATAAACTGCTCAGGATGCACCCCGTATCTCTCATATACGACTTTGCTATCCATATAGTTATCCTTCATCGGATCATACATGGTGCTGCCCTTTTCGATGAGCTGGCAATAGTCTTTGTCACTGGTCACATACACTATCTCAAAATCCTTTTTGAAATGCTCGCCCGCCGTACCCAAAGCATCATCAGCCTCATAACCATCTGCGCCAATCTCAGGTATTTCTATCAGTTCAAAGAACTTTAGGACAGGTTGTATTTGTGCTGCCAAATCATCCGGCATGGGAGGACGGTTTGCCTTGTACTCTTTATAGTCCTTATGGCGAAAGGTGGGAGCTTTGCGATCGAAGGAGATGGCTATGTATCTGGCATCCATCTTGTCTATGAGAGTGAGAAAGGAATTGATCACGCCAAAAATCGCGGAAGTGTTTTCCTGACGGCTGTTGATCAGTGGATTGCGGATAAAGGCATAGTAAGCGCGGTAAAGTAGCGCAGTGCCATCGATGAGATACAGTTTATCTTTCATAATCAGTCTTGTCCTTATATTTGAGCTTTAGGGGCAATATGCCGGCTCGTTTATTATAAATACAAGATTCCTGCTTTGCTGAGACTTGTCCAGTAAAAATTGTGAGTGAGTGAGTGGGAAGGTATTTCAATTGAAGCCCAAGGCGCTCCAAGCTGAGCTTGGAAATAGCGCCTTGAACTACAAATACAGTGTTTATTGCATATTTTTACGAAGTTTTTTAGCGATTTTACGCAGGTCTGAGGCATCATATTTGGCAGGTGTTCCCTGGCCATAATCATGCATGGTAAAGGAAAAACTGCTGAAGGCAACTCTGCCGGAACTTTCGAAATTCATTTCTGACAGCATCATGCCATATCCAGTACCCGAGCCAAAGCTCTTTACTGAATTTGCATCGAAAGTAAATTTGCGGTCGGAGGCGGAGATATTTTTATCATACTCATCATCGTCATAACCGTCCTTAAAAGCGGAGAGGGTTACGGCCTGATACTTGTTGTCCCGTGACAATTGCCAGTTCATGGTTGCTTTTTTGGTGGGATCGAAGGTGTTCGGGAAAGTTACATTGGCTTGATAGGGCATTTTCAAGGTTTTGGTAACCACTGCATAGCCATTTTTCTTTAATGCCATACTATAGTCTGTGCCAGGCAAGATGTTTTCTGCCAGTCCACTGAAACTCCACTCGCCTTCATAGTAGCCACCCGTGAGGTCATAGGGGAAACCATCGATCTCGAGGGTGAATTCATCTTCATCCGTAATCGCAGAGCTATTGCCCAGCCAGTCCGCAAAGACCAGATAATCTGCACTTTTGAAATTGGAATTATCAATGAAATAGATGTCCCAATCATAATTTGCGGGGGTAACATCCGGAATCCCGGTAATTCCACCATTGTCGTCATCATCGTCTTTCGCGCATCCGCTAAACAGCATGAGCGCTGCTACCAGAACCAGCATCAGTAAGATTGTAAGTTTTTTCATTTTTGTCTCCTTAGGTCTTATTGTTGACCAGATAGGCTTACTGCCCGTAATGGTCAAGTTATTTTTGGTTTATTCTTTTATTAATCTATCTTAAAGCCATGAACTTCCCAGCAACCGGCATCATCCAACCACACAGAGCCTTCCTCAAAAGGAGGGATGGTGATGGACAAGCGGCCCCAGTTTACTCCGGGACGCAAGAATCCTGCGCTTATAGCCAGGCGGTTCCAGCCTTCGGACAGGCCCTTGGTTTTATTTTTGAAACGGTTTGTGATCTTGCCGTCCTCGCGAAAAGTAACCATTTCTATGTTGATCACGGGGGGAGCGGGACTATCACTGTGAATCATCGCTCTGGAATAATATCCTCCATAGCGGCGCACCTTAAAAGGTTCTGAGATCAAAGTAACTTCACGGTCTGAAGCTGAAATCTTGAGTGCTGTATCCCCTTCCAGAGAAACCGAGGGGTCGATTCTTATCTTATCAAAATCCTTATTGGGAGGATTTACGTGTATATTCCATCCACGCAAAGCTTCCTCGCCCAAAAGCGAATACGGCGCAAAGCCGGGATTCAACAACAGGTTCGGACTGTCGTCGATGTCTCCTTCGGTAAAGTGCAAAGACGAACTTACAAAACAGGAGCTGAGCAGCAGGGCCGTCAGCAGACAGAGCCAAAATCTCATTTAATAAAACCTCTTTCATTTAGATATTTCAAGATGACCGCCACCGAAATGGTATTGATCAATAGGTTTGACCCTCCATAACTTATGAAGGGCAGGGGTATACCTGTAGCAGGCACCAAACCGATGTTCATCCCGATATTTATGAAAGTCTGAAACATAAGATAAGCCATTATACCCGCTGTGGCAACTTTTCTTTCAGGAACCTTCAATTGAAAAACACTATGAATCAAGCGAGCGAAGAAAGCAAAAAACAATAAAACTAAGGCCATTGAGCCCACAAAACCAAATTCTTCCCCGATCACGGAAAAGATGAAGTCTGTGTGATGCTCCGGCAGGAAATTCATGTTCTTTTGCGTGCCCATCAGCCAGCCTTTACCGGTTAAAGAGCCGCTGCCAATGGCGATCTTGGCTTGAATGATCTGATACCCGGCGCCCAAGGGATCACTGGTGGGATCCAGAAAGGTGAGTATGCGATTTTGCTGATAGTCCTTCAGCCCCATCCAAAAGACAGGCGTAATCAGAGCTATGAAGGTATTGATGATGCCCGCTACGGTAATCGCCACCCAGGATAGCCGGGCCCGCATCAAAAGAAATACCAAAAGCGCAATCCAGAGTAAAATGCCCAGCCAATGCAGCGATGCTATTACAGAGACCACAGGCGAGATCATTAAAAGAATGAAGAAAAGCGGAACTCCTGCGGCTATAAACATGGCCATCAGGCTGGCCCAGAAGACCAGAGTGGTACCAAAATCCGGCTCTATCATGATCAGGATAACCGGCACGATCATGATGCCAAAGCCATACAGAATCTGCTTGTATTCACCCAGATTCTCTTTGCTGATATACCGCGCCACCATCAAAATCGTGAGCAATTTTGCGCTCTCTGAGGGCTGGAAATGCACGTTTGCTATACTGAACCAACGGTGTGCACCACCCATGGCAGGAGTGAAAAGCACGATGATCAAAGCCAGCAAGTTCAGCACAAAAGCCGGTAAAATCAGGATATCAAAAATGGGCATAGGCAACCTGAGTAAAAGGGCTACAGCCAATAAAGCGATGCCGGCAAAGATGATCTGTTTCCACCAATTATTAGCGGTCATTACCTGATCACCGACCACAGTGGTGGAGGCCGTGAAGATCGCCAAAAAGCCTACGGCAATGAGTGCTGCCAGCAGTCCTAAAAGCAGAAAATCAAACTTTTTGTGGTTAATTAGTATGAATTTCTTCATCTTTTTCCTGCTTTAGCTCTGGCTCTGCTTCATGATCCTGCTCCTGGAGCTGGAGCTCTTCCTCAGCCTCGTCCTCGGCACTTCTGAATTTTGGCGGGACTACGGCCGGACGTTTGATATCTTCGATATTACCCATATAAAAGTCAAAGATTTGCCGGGCTACCGGTGCTGCCATGGCAGAACCGCCTCCGGCATTTTCCATAAATACGGTTACTGCAATCTCAGGTTTATCGGTCACGATATATCCACAAAACCAGGCGTGGGTTCTTTTGCCCATGAAATTTTCGGCAGAACCGGTTTTGCCAAAAGTCTGGGCTTTGGGCACTTGCACGCTGCGCGCTGTGCCATAGGGGCTATTGGTTACTGCAAAAAGCCCTTCTTGAATAATCCGCAGCTCGCTTTGGCTGAAAGGCAGCTGCTTCTTTTGAACCCGTTCCACCTGCTGACGCGTGAGGCGTGCCCTTCCCACAGTCTGCTTCAGCAGATGTGGCTGAATCCAGGTGCCGTTATTCGCGATAGCAGCATAGTAGGCATTCATTTGCAGCGGAGTGGTCAAAACTTCGCCTTGTCCGATGCTGAGATTCACCTTGTGCCCGGTAATGCCTACATTGCGTCCAAAAGTCTTTCGATACCAGGCTGTATCAGGGAAAAAGCCTTCGCGTTCATTGGGCAGATCAATGCCGGTTTTGATGCCCAGATGGGAGGCCAGAGTATAGGCGTGAAATTCATCCAGACGCAGTTTCATGGAAAGATCATAAAAGAATACATCACAGGATCGCATTAGAGCCTCCACCACGTTACTTCTGCCATGACCGGAGTGATCCCAACAGCGGAAAAAGCGGTTTCCCACCTGGAACCCTCCCACGCAGGGACTGAGTTTGGTATACTGGTCTATCACCTTTTTTTGCAGACCCAAGCCTGCTGTAACGGGTTTGAATACGGAGCCGGGAGGGTAGGTGGCGTGAATCACACGATCCATGAGGGGCATGTCCTCGCTATTGAGCTCGGCCCAAATCTCTGGGGTGATGCGCTGCATAAAGAGATTGGGATCATAATCCGGCTTGCTGATATACGCCAATATTCCTCCTGTGCGCACATCACTTACCACCACTGTGCCTTTGATGCCAGCGGGAAAAGCCCGGTTGGCAAAATCTTGCAGTTCGTTATCGATGGTCAATACCAGAGAAAGTCCGTTTAAGGGCTCGATGTAGCCACCATCCTGAAAGAGTCCCAGGGACCTGCCATGAGCATCTACCTGCACAATTTCGCGTCCGTCTTGTCCGCGCAGGAGCACCTCATAATAACGTTCCAGCCCGGTCTTGCCGATGTAGCTATTGAGAGAATAGTCCTCTGTCTTATAGCGATCATACTCGCCTTCATCTATTCTCCCCACATAACCGGTGAAATGATTGGAATCAAGATAATCGCGGGTAGAGCCGATGCGGAAGATCAATTCCGGAAAATAATTCAAGTACTCACTTACGGTGAGCATCTGTTCAAATGGTACGTTATCTGCCACCAGGATTTCCTCATAGGTGCGGAAGCGTTGCTTGAGCACCATTTCGGTTACGGCCTCCGCGGTGACTTCAAAATGCAGTGAAAGAAATCTGCCCAAAGCGGGTAGATTTCTGATCTTGCTGCTGGTGAGATAAAGATTGTGAGAAGGGATGTTTTGCACTATGGGACGGTATTTCTGATCGTAGATTTCGCCACGGGTGGCAGTGAGCCGGCGTATGCGCACAAAATTGCTCTCCGCTACTCTCTGATAGTGCGCACCCTTGACCACCTGCAATCTAAATAGTGCTATGATCAGGATCCCAAAAAGGACGGCAGCGGTGATCAGAAAGACCCGGGAAGTTTTATTCATCCAGCACCACAATGCGCAGGCGGCTAAACAATTGCACCAAAGTAAATACGATGAGACTAAAAATGAGATTATAAAAGAAAGCAGCCAAACTGAGCCAGTAAAGCTTGCTGTCAAAACCCCAGGAAATGCCATAGCCCAGCAGACTGAGCAGGCTAAAAACCAGATTGCTGCTACCGATGGCGATGAGCTTGGCCACCACGCTATCCTGCTCAAAAGGTATTCTTAAAGTATTGATCAAAACCGCGAGCAGGCAAAACAGCAAAGCGTGCATGCCAAAAGTTCCCGGCAGCTGGGTATCATACATCAGCCCGATCAGGAACACCACGGGCAGAGATATCTCCTGCGGATGCTTCCACACCACCGCAATTAACCAGGGCAGCAAGATCAAAGGTACTACATTGCCTATCGCCAGAACCGGCATTGCCAAAATCTGTATATACAGAAAGAGCAATCCGGCAAGAAAGGCTTTGAGTGCTTTGATCCACATAGGCTTAGCTCGTAGCCCGCCGCACTATGCACAGGGGGGTGAGTTCAGCTCCCTGACCCTGAGGATTGTCCTTCATAGCCATCTCGATAAAGTGTTTGTTTATTGTCCCACCATTGCCTATCATCCAGCTGCCACCGATGTCATTAATATCCATGATCGCCACTGGATAACCCACATCCTCACTTAGGCTTATAGCGGTTTTCATTGGTTCTTTGGGTCCTTTGATCACAGTTTCGGAATAAGGCGGAACCGGCGACGTGCTGGCAGCATCTACCAGAGCAGCTTGCATGCCTGCTACACGGTAGAAATCTCCCTTGCGTCTGAAGACCTTACCTATAGCTCCGATGCCCGCGGCAAACAAAATGCGCATTACTCCGGTCTCTTCAATGGCGCATTGCATACTGGAAGGCGCGCGCAATCCAATGCCATAAGGCACTTTGGCCACAAAACGGGACAGCACCTGCGCCAAAAGGCTGATCCTGATCTCGCTCACCGGGATGGCACGTCCCTGAGTAATAGCCATCGGGCTCTCGCTGATCGTAAGAATGTCCCCTTTTTTCATCAGAGGCAGGGCATACTTGCGGATGATCTCAGCCATATCGTCCTGAGGGCTGAGGATGTGAGTCTTCACCGGAATGCGTTCAAAGCTGTGTCCATAGATTGTGATGAAGGGATTTTTCTCTTTATTTGCCATATTGTTTCCTTTCTTTGAGGATATATACGTGTTCCAGATTTTCTACCAGGGTAAAAGCGGAGATTTCCGCACTGATAAACAGATTGTCGGTAGATTCTCTGATGCGGCTGATCGTCCCCACCGGATAACCTTTGGGGTACAATCTGGAAAGATTTGAGGTTACGATAGTATCGCCCGCGGC
This sequence comes from uncultured bacterium, assembly GCA_964293715.1. GTDB lineage: Bacteria > Cloacimonadota > Cloacimonadia > Cloacimonadales > Cloacimonadaceae > UBA5456. The sequence goes on from CAXZAB010000025.1 coordinate 9,756, forward strand.
AATCTCAGAGCCCAGTTTCACCAGATTCATCGAAATCGTGCCGGCAATATCAGATTGCAAGATGCCTTGCACAGAGGTGCGTTCGTCCATTACCGGAACCTGAAAACGGGGATTTGAAAAAGGTAGGATGATGCTGTAACTATCGGTCACGCTTACTATCTTGCCCACAATGCCATTGCCGGATATCACTGCCGAGCCAGCGGCTATTCCATGCATTTTACCTTTGTTTACGATCAGATTGCGCTCCTGAAATTGTCCGGAAAAACCGATCACTTCTGCCAGTTCAAAATCCACTTCAGAGCTGGCAAATGGTACTGACGCCACATCCAGATATTCCTTTAATTCGTTTTGCAGGGCAAGATTCTTCAAGGTGCTTTCGGTAAGCTGAGAACGCAGGACAAGATTCTCTTCCTGCAAAACCTGATTGCTTTTGATCGCCTTCAGAGAGTGCACAAAAGGGAAAAATAGGGTTCTGCCAAAGAACGCTGCCTTGCCTGCGCGTGCCTCGGTGCTGCCGATTAACATCGCAATCGACACAATAATGAGAATCGCAGGCAGTATATACTTCTTGTACATGATCTTGCTTAAGAGGCCTTTTTAGGAAGCCCCTGTAAAAAATCCCGGAGGCTGATCGTTCTGCTTAATCTTCAATCTTTTTGATCAAGACTTGGCGGTAACGGTCCACATCATCCAGCACCATGCCCGCACCTCTGACCACACATTCCATAGGATCGGGAACCACATGCACCGGCAAATCCACGGTCTTGCGGATCTTTTCATCCAAACCTTTGAGCAGGGCCCCGCCACCGGTAAGGAAAATACCCCTTTCCGCAATGTCTGCAGATAGTTCCGGAGCAGTACGCTCAAAAAGACGCTTGATAGCATCGATCATGGTTGAGACCGTTTCCATAATGGCTTCACGGATTTCTTCCGAGGAAATTTTGATGGTGACAGGATAGCCGGAAACGATGTCTCTGCCGCGCACATCCATAGTGAGTTCTTCTTTTAAGGGATAGGCACTGCCGATGGTCATTTTGATCTTTTCTGCAGTCTGAATACCCACATGCAGATTGTTCTTCTTGCGCAAATAGGAAATCACATCCGTATCGATCTTGTCTCCCCCCACCCGGATGCTATTGTGCACCACGATGTGTGAGAGTGAAATCACTGCAATCTCAGCGGTACCGCCACCAATATCCATCACCATATTACCACAGGCTTCGTCGATGGGCAAATCTGCACCAATCGCTGCTGCCACAGGTTCTGAGATCAGATAAACTTCCCGGGCGCCGGCATGCAAGGCACTATCGCGAACTGCGCGTTTTTCCACTTCCGTAATGCCGGAAGGTACGCAGACGATCACCCGCGGACGCACCAAAAGGCGCTTTTTCTGAGCTCGCATGATCAGATTGCGCAGCATCAGTTCGGTGACCTGGAAATCGGCAATCACGCCGTCTTTGAGGGGTTTGATCACCCTTACTTCATCGGGATTTTTACCCAGCATCACCTTCGCCTGCTGACCTATGGCGATGATCTTCTTGCTATCTGCGGATACCGCTACCACCGAGGGTTCATCAATCACCACCCCGCTGTTTTTCTTGTACACCAGTGTATTGGCCGTACCCAAATCTATTGCTATGTCATTGGTCATCATGCCGAAAAAATCGAATATGGACATCCATCACCTCTTTTGTGACCTAAATTTCTATGTAAGATATTACAGTTTGCTTATAATAAACCTATTTTCCACAATTCTGGAATTCATTAGGGTGTCAAGGAAAAAGGCAAAATTGGCTTTGTCCGTCAACTTATTTAGGACGGCACAATTTTCGGATGGGTCAAGACGTATGGAATTAATAATCGAATAGACAAGGTGGTACACGTTATGTCCAACGAAGACCAAGGGGCTCACCCTGCTTTACTCAAAGAATGGCGACAAGATAGCCTAAGGTGCTTATATATTTTCAACAGTCTCCGATATTTTTGTGGAATTCTTGCAAAGATATCGCTTGACGCAATATTGGGATTTGAGTTATCCTGCTTTAGGTTGATAGCAAGTTTGCCAATCAGCTTTAAACGTATTTTGAGTAAGATAAAAACCTGCCTAAAATAAAAGGAGAAACAAATGCTGAGTGATAAGAATGTTGCACTCAAAGCCCTCTCCAGTACTGGTATCCTTTTTGGATCAATGTATAGGATAGCTTTGTTGTTTGTCTTTTTTATCATGCTTTGTGCTACTGCATCAGCTTATGATCTATATGTTGATGCTATAGCCGATCCAATTTCCGCAGATGGCACGAGCATACACCCTCATGAGAATAGAACCTATACTTTCCCAGCGGGCAATGATAGAAACGGTATAAAATGGATGAGTTTCCCCTCTCTGGATAGGATTTATGGTGATGAGGATATGGCTTATACTTTTTTGGAACCTCTGCGCAGTCCTTTGATAATAGATCAGATCATTTGGAAAGAGCTAAATTATGAACCACAATCTTTGCAGTTAGATGAACATTATAATTGGTTGGGCGATAACCATGCAATACAGCCACAAATTGGGTATAAGTTCCAGATGAACGCCGGACTTGAGAGCCCGATTAGCATTTCCACCCCGGGCCTTAAACCTGATCCCAATCTACCGATAACGCTGAAAGCGTGGAAGAGCCAGCGTGCCCCCATTCCAAATAATGAGAACTGGCTGGGCTATTTTGGGGTGCGCACTGTGAATCCCTTTGAAGCCTTTGCATCTGTGCTGGATAACCTTTTTTATATTAAAGCGCAGGACTGGACACTGTCCAGAATGCAGGTGGCTCCCGGCAGCCCTTGGGTGCAGGTTTACTATCCGGGTAGCAAAAAACCCACTCTGAACCATGGGGATATGGTAATCGTCAAGTGTTTTGAAGATGCGGATTTCACCTGGAATGCCGAGGCTCCGGAGCGGGAACCATTTACCAAGGAAGAAACCACTCATTTCACCTTCGCTGAAGAGCTGGATTACATTCCTGTATATGTGGAATTCACCGGCACAGACCTTCCCCAAGAAGCTGCAGTATTTCTTGAGGGCCTGTGCAAGGGTGCTGCTGTGGTGGGAGGTAATAGTGTAGAGATACCTGCCTATATTCTGGATGATATCGGCTCTGGGGCAGAATTGGAATTGCGTGTGTTTTATGATGCCAAAGCAAGCTACAATGCTATCCCCAGCTACCAAGCCTGGAATATGGAAACAGAACAGTATGAGGACAATGCCCTTAGCCTATCTGAATACAAGCACTATTTCATGATGAAAATGGATGCAGCTTCGCTGAATGACAGCCCTATCCCCAAGCTTTATATGGGCAACCATCCCAATCCCTTCAATCCGGATACTACCCTGCGTTTCAGCTTACCTGAAGCTGCAGACATAGATCTGGGAATATACGACCCTAAGGGACAGAAAGTGCGTAAGCTGTTAAGCGGCACCAAGACAGCCGGTATGCATAACTGCCTGTGGGATGCCAAAGACAATAACGGTAATAAAGTAGCCAGCGGAATATACTTCGCCGTGTTATCTTACCAAGGAAATCAGCTAAGCCGCAAGCTCTTGCTGATGAAATAAAATAAGATCTGGTGAGAGGGCCAAAAAAGCTCCTCTCACCGATTTTAATAAAAGGAATAGCCATGAAACGCATCACCCTCCTTTTCAGCCTCTGCCTGATCAGCCTTCTAAGTGCCACCACCTGGGTGGTGAAGCAAGACGGCAGCGGACAGTTCACTCAGATACAAGCTGCCATCAATGCTTCCATTGATACGGATAGCATCAGGGTATATCCCGGCACATATATGGAAAATATAGACTACAATGGGAAGAATATCTTTATCTACAGCCTGGAATACAGCAGCGGAAACCCCGCCTACCGGGACAGCACAATCATTGATGGAAACAGCAATGGCTCGGTAGTCAAGTGCATCACGGCCACTACGCACTGCGGGATATACGGTTTCACGCTTCAGCATGGCAGCGGAGACATCTATCTTCCAGCGCTGGCACAGCCCATGCCGACAGGTGGGGGTTTGTTTATCATGAACGGGGCCAATGTACATATTAGCTCCTGCAATATTCAAGACAACAAAGCTCATTATGGAGGGGGTTTATTCATACACGAAGCCGTAGCCTATATGAAAGATTGTATAGTTACAAATAATTTCGCTGCATCAGCAGGTGGCATATTATTGTCCATTCGAGGACAGGTAATATTCGATGAGACCAGCCGTTGCAGCGTGTATAACAACACGGCAGCTTTTGCACAAGACATTTATGGAGCAGGTACCAGATTGGACACATATATCTACTTGGATAAAGCAAGTGTATTCCCGCCAAGCGACTTTTACATTTATTGCATGAAATCAATACCTATCTATTATGGCTCCTTTCCTGTGGTAGATGTATTGCAAGGGGACCGAATCGAGACCAATCATGATTTCTATGTGTCAACCCTGGGGAGTGACAACAACGATGGCTTGAGCCCCAGCACACCCTTAAAAAGCATACATAAAGCCATGCAATGCATCGCATCGGATGAGCAAGATCCGAAAACAATACATCTTGCCGGGGGGACCTATTCCTCAAATGATGGCCATTTTTACCCGATAGGCATCAAAAACTATGTATCCGTGCTGGGGGATTCTCTTGATGTCCCCATTCTTGAAAACCTGCATTATTTCCATGCCATATCTGGAAGTAAATTCGGCCCCACTACCTTCAAAAATCTTGTGTTACGCTCTGGTTCTAACCCGATTATGGGCTATCAAATATCGGTGGGACACGCCTCATATCTGAAGCTGGAAAACATTGTTATTGAGCCCTATCAAGCTGTAAGAAATTGCGGCATGTTGCTGGGTTCAAATAACTATTATCCCTTTACTTTAGTTATGAAGAATGTCCAGATCCAAGGTCAATCCGCTCCCAGAGATGTTGGTTTAAATCTTAACATGGTAAATGGCGATGTGAACATAGATAATCTGAGTATAATAGATTGCCAATCAACGGGGGGTGTGATAGATTTTCCCACTCCAATAATCTACTCATACAGCCAGAAGTTCAAGATGAGAAACTCTCGCATAATGAACACAAGTACCACATACGATAGTCGCACTATCAGTTTGGGGTTTTGGGGTGATCAAGACGCCCGCGAGCTAAAGCTGGATAATGTGCTGGTGGCAAATAACCAGACTGCAGGGGTAACGCCGGTGGGTATCGCTGCTTTCAATGACAATCCCGGCATACTCAATAACTGCACCTTTGCCAACAACAGCGGGGGCACCTACGCCGTGCAACTAAACGGCAATTTTGAAGTAAACAACTGCATCTTCGACAATAACACCCCAGCCGAGATAAGGAGTGCGGGCAGTACTTCCCAGATTCAGTTTAACAACAACCTCATCCGCAACTATCCCATCTCCACCAGTTTTGAAGCCTACTACAACGTACATTTTAACGATATGATCTTTTCCGGAGATCCCGGATTTTGCAGCAGCATTGCCACAGACCCTTTGAGCTACCAGCTGGGCAATAGCTCTATCTGCCGGGATATGGGTACTCTGGATACACTGGGTTTGGCTCTGCCTGATACAGACCTTGCCGGCAATCCCCGCATCTATGGCAC